>JAWOBS010000349.1:0-11303 GCA_046484145.1 Bacteroidales bacterium | reverse complement strand
GGCTTTTCTGAGTTTTTTTGCCACATGGCTGTCCTGCAAAGGATAAGAGTTTGCAAGTGCAAGAGAGCCTGCTGTTGTAGGCATTTTATCATGAGTGTCAATATTATCCTTTAAAACTACCGGAATACCGTGAAGAGGGCCCCTGGTAATTCCTTTTTGAAGTTCTTCATCCAGTTTAGCAGCTATTGTTAAAGCATCCGGATTTACAGTAATGATAGAATTGAGCGATGGGCCATTTTTATCAATATTGTCAATTCTTTCTATGTAAGCCTGAATAACTTCAGTGATAGAAAAGCTGCCATCCTCATATCCCTGGCGCAACTGAGCTATATCCGCCTCCAGGAATTTAAAATCATTATTTTCCTGAGAGGATGTTCTTTCATGCTTGGTTTCACAGGATAGCAAAAAAGAAAAGATTGCAGCTAAAAATATAACTGCAATCTTTTGTGATTTTTTTTTGAAAATAGTTGTTTTCAATTTGTGAACTTTTAAGTGATATTAATTTATTTCTCTTTTTTATCAGAAAGTTGTTTTTTTAGTGATTCTGCAATAGTTTTCGAAAAAGCGTAAAGGTCAGGGGGAGTTCTTGACGTGATAAGATTTTTGTCTGTTACAACTTCTTTATCAACAAAATTTGCACCTGCATTTTGCAGTTCTTCTTTAATGCCTGAATATCCGGTGCAAGTTATGTCTTTCAAAACACCAGCAGTTATCAACACTTGTGGGCCGTGACAAATTGCGGCAATTGTTTTGCCACTTTCAAAGAAATTACCTGCAAAATCCACCGCTTTTTCATTTTCCCTCAGAACAGCAGGACCTTTGCCACCCGGCAGAATCAACGCATCGAAATCATCTACAGATACTTCCGATATCGCCTTTTGTATCTTGATAGTGTATTCACTGTTGTAAGCTTTTACCTTTCCGGTTTCTATTCCAATAACAGTAAGTTTATATCCTTTGTTATAAAGGAATCCCATAGGCATATAGGCTTCAGCATCCTGAAAACCTTCAGCAACCATTATAGCAATGTTTGCTTTGTCATCATCTTTTTTCATTATTACCTCCTCTTTTACATCTGTTTTACATGATGAAACAAAAATAAATAAAACAGCAATTAGAACTGTAAATACTAATAATTTTTTCTTTTTCATGATTGTTGTTTTTTTTTGTTAATGATATGAATATGTTATAATGAAAAAACCAATTATTTCCAATCTGATGGTTTTTGAGTAAAAATTCTGCACTTTTCGTGCATATATCTGAAAAAATAGAAAAGCTTGTAATTCAGCTCAATACCATAATCAACAGAAGTGTCGTAATCAATATAGGTTTCCGGCCTGCAATCTGAGCGAGATGTACGTCCAAGCTGGTTGTTCCATTGTCTTACCAAAATGCTGTTCCATCTTTCAAGATAGCTTTGTTTATAAAAACCGACAGGCTCAGAATTTTTTAACATCCATGTGTCAAAATGTGAATCAAAGATCAGCAATTCATATTCTGTAGTATCATTCTCTTCTTTGTTATCCTTTAATTCTAAAGTATCCTGTAAAGCAGTTTTGTTTTCGAAAGCGTATGTATTTGGGTTTGTCAGTAAAAAAGCCAATAATAATAATGTTATAGTTTTCATGATATAATGGTTATAATTTAAAAAGTAAATATAAGGTTTTTATCAGTGAAAATCAAGTATATATGTTAGGAATTAAGTTTGGCGGGTTTGGTAAGAAGATGGGAGTAAGTTCCCGCTTGACCTGATGACCTCCATATTTTATCTAAAACATTCAATAATTAGAGGGAATGCGAGAGCACGAAGTTGTATCTTGTTGTGAACAGGATAATAATATTAAAATAGCAAGTCTCTTAGTCTAGGTTTAAACCATAGCGTAAACAACTCCTATCAAACCAACTGCTGCCAGCAGATAGACGATAGTTTTGGGCATTACACCATTATTTTCAGCGGTTTTTCCAAAAATGCCAAAAACCAGAGGGTGAACCAAAAATGGCATAGCAAATATGAAAGCAATAAGTCCGGCAGCTTGTTCTCCAAACATACCGCCTTGAATAGCCGCAAACAATCCGAAGTGAGATATTGCTGAAGAGTTAGCCATTACAGCTTCGCCAAGGCTCATTCCTGCAATAGTCAGCATCAACAGTCCACCAAAAACTGCTACCAGTTGCCATCCTAAAGAGAAAAGCATTAATCCGCGAATTTCCTGCTTGTTAATATCTTTGCCTTTTCTTAAAGTTCGAAGAGCTAAAAATGTAAGTAACAGGCCGACAGCAATAACTGCGATAGAATAAGAAAGTATTAACTTGCCTGTTGTAGCGCTGGCTGCCAAAATAGAGAAAACAAAAATATGGCCAATAAAAGGAATATTTATCATTATTGGCGCCCTGATTGCAGCTTCGGGCCCAAGGTCACCTGCTGTACAAGCACCGGTTAGGCCTGAATGTGACAGTGAACCTGCCATACCGGGAGCCAGGTTTCTTATATTATTAGCATTTCCAAGCATTATTAAAATCGCTAATCCACCAAACATCCAAAATAGTTGCCCGAAAAATCCAAATGACAATACTTCTGTCATCCCGGACAATTGGAATGATTCTGCAATTCGCGAACCACCAACCATAAAATTAGCTGCCAATACTACGGGTATTCCGGCAAAAAGCAGTGAGCGAATTGTTGGGCCAAGCTTCCAGTGTACCATTAGCATACCAAAGCATACAGACATTATCATAGCAAAGAAGATTTCAGGCAGCGCAATAATGGGTTTTATCCATTGAGCAATATACCAGGCAGCAACCATCATTAATAGTATCATTGCTGTTTCAAAAATACCTTTACGTATATATAATGCTTTGTTTGCAATTTTAGCCCGGTGGTCAATCAGGATAATTGAAGCAACCAACCCAATATATCCGATAAGTGGATAAAAGTGATCAAGTTCATCACCTGTGTTAAGTCCTATAATAACTCTCTTAAGAGATTCTATTCCTGTTAAAATAAAGAAAGCCCTGACTAAAAACATGAACTGTGTGGCTTTTGTGCCCAAAAAAATTTCCTGAGAGGAAGGCACAACGATGTCTTTTGGATCT
Organism: Bacteroidales bacterium; assembly: GCA_046484145.1. Classification (GTDB taxonomy): domain Bacteria; phylum Bacteroidota; class Bacteroidia; order Bacteroidales; family UBA7960; genus PWND01. The sequence goes on along the minus strand of JAWOBS010000349.1, from coordinate 8,210 downwards.
ATTTTTCTGTTAGTTATTAGTTTTCTAATTTCCTGGCCACCGACAAAGAATGAAGCCATAAGTGCGGTGATTGTCACTTTGCTGGTAAGGTCAACAATGGGAAATTCCGGCAAACCGGGAGTTGCAAGGCCTGTATTCACTAAAATAAAACCCATTATAAGCCCAAAAACTACAATAATCAGAATAGGTGAATATCTTGTTCCGGCAACGAAAGTTCTGGAAACAAGGACCATGCTAATAACCATTAAAAAAGTAAGCCAGTATTGGTTTAATACATGGACGCTTGAGAGTTGATTTGCGACAAATTCCATAAATATGTGTTTATTTTAAAAAAAAGAAGGGGCAAAAATAATAATATTATTTTATTCTGAGAGAAAAAATGCAAAGCATCTAATTTTCGTAGCTTTAGCATACAAAAATGCCGGAAGCACAAATTTATGCTTCCGGCCTCAATTGTTTTTATAGTTTTTATAAGAAGGTTACTCTATTTTTGTTATTAACAGACGAAAAGGTTTGTCCTTATATGTATCTGCATCAGCATAATACAGGTATATTGTTGTTTCACCAAGGCCAACTGATATATTGCCATTTCTGCCAATACCCATCCAGGTAGCATTCATGTAGTGCACTTCAAAAGACAGAACTCTTGTATTGGTTTTATCATAACCTTCAGGGTAGTCAAGATACAAATAGTCGTTAGTTTCATCTGTGGTGCCTGTTATTTCTAAGAAATCTTTCATGACTGCTCCATTATATATAAGGTTTATGCCTTCAGCCTTGTTTGCATCCTTTGAATACAAGGAATATGGAACAGATAGCATCTGACTTGTACCTATCACAGTCCCATCCACAGAAACCTCGAGAAAATATTCATTTACTCCCCATTCTGCAGTACAAGTGTTCATATCTTCAATGCTTCCTACATTTAGATTTATTATCCCTTGCTCTGTTGTTGTAACTCCTGAATGCGTTTCAATAAACACTTCAGTGCCTGTCTCAGACCCTTCAAGAATTCTGAATGTAATTTCAACCTCCTCATTTGCCATTATTGAACCATCGGCATTTCTTAGTGCTGCCTGGTATTTGAATTGGCCGGGTGTTTGTGCTAATAAACCGGTATACGCTATTAAAGCAACGGCTATAAATATTGTTAGTTTTTTCATCATTTTTAGTTTTAGGGTTTATTGTTTTATTATTTTGAATGTTTTAATGATATTTTCGTTTGATAAAATTTTTATAATATAAAAACCTTCTGTAATGTTGTGTATGTTTATATAGTTCAATTCTGAAAGGCTATTGTCTCTATATATAACCTGGCCTGTTATATCTAACATAATCAGTTGAAGGTTTGAATCTTCAAAATTTCGGGTGTTAATTTTCAGATACATTTTGTCTGTTGCCGGGTTTGGATATAAAAGGAAATCGTCTTTAGGATAAGATATGTTTTCAGTATTTGTTTCACTGCTGAAAACATCCTGGTGAAATCCTTGTGTGAGTATTATTTCAGCACTGACAAAAGTTTCAGTCATGACCTCTCCAACAGACCAGTCCATTGTTGGAAAACTGCCTCCGGCCGAGCCGATAAGTTCGTTTGTTATGCTTTGTCCTTTGCTTGTAATGAACAAACACATCAATGAGATAAAGAGTATTAGAGTTTTCATATTTTTAAATTCTTTGCAAAGTCCGGACAAATAATTCAGTTAAACCAAAATAAGCTAACCGGCCTTTATGTTAAACATGTTTTATAAAACAGCATATTATTGCTATTAACAATAAGCAAAATTACTACAAGAATGTTTATGATGATAAATATAGAGTATCAAATTAGGATATGATATTACTCAGCAAGAATCCGGATAGTTTTGAGGATTATTTAGTTGTTTATGCTTTTTAGATATTCAACAATATTAGGTTTCATACCTTTTGATACAGGAATTTCTTCGTTGTTTTTAAGAATAATTGATGATTTGCCTATTTTGTTGAAACGAATAAGCTTGTTGAGATTAACAAGGTGAGATTGGTGTACCCGGCAAAATCCAAAACCGGATAAAAGGTCTTCATATTTTTTTAATGGCTTACTAACGAGGATAGTTTCGCCATTTTCCATATAAAACTTGGTGTAATTGTCGTCGGCCATGCATCTTATTATGTCCACTATATCTATTATAAAAAATGCTTCAGAAGTGTGAATAACAATTTGTTTGTTTGTATTAACATTGATGTTTCTAAGTAATGTTTCGAGTTTTTTTACATATTGCTCGTGGTTAATCTTATCTGAAGCTTCATTTATTGCATTGACCAGTTCAACAGATTTATATGGTTTAAGAATATAATCAACAGCACTCATCTTAAAAGCCTGAATAGCAAACTTTTCAAAAGCAGTTAGAAAGATAATATAAAAATTCAGGGTGTTTAATTTCTCCAAAATCTCAAAAGAAGTACCTTCTTTTATTTCAATATCAAGGACTAATATCTGGGGGTTTTTCTCTTTAATGAGCTTATATCCGTCCGAAACAGAGTCAGCCTCGCCAATAATCATTATATCCGGGCAATTTTCAGAAATGATCGTTCTGATATTATCCCTTTCTGATTTTTCATCTTCTATTATAGCAAGTGTATTCATTTGTTTTATCAGAAATTATGATATTAAAATCTATTCTGTTTTATATGGTAATGTAAATTTAACCAAAGTACCTTTATTATTTTTATCTTTTATTTCTTTTATTTCAAAATTCACCTTCCATTTATATAGTTTTTTTAAAATCTTAATTCTGTCATTGGTTATTTGCAGAGCCCTGGATTTATGTCCGGTTTTTTTGTGCTTTTCGCTTGTGAATATTCCCGGGCCATTATCAATAATGCAAACTACTAACAGGCCATTTTCTCTGGATGCATTAATTGTAATGCTATTCCCGCCTTTTGAAACCCCGTGTTCTATGGAATTCTCAATAAATGGTTGAAGCAGCATAGTAGGAAACAAAACACTTTCGGCGTCAACTTTGTTGTCTATTATTACTTCAAAATGAAAGGCATTGTTAAATCGCAATTGTTGCAAATTGAGATAATTTTTCACCAATAATAACTCTGAATCTAAAGTTTTGAGATCATCTATTGAACCCTCTAGAACTTGTCGCATTAGCTGAGAGAAGTCAACAAGATAATCAGCTGCTTTGTTTTTTTCATTGTTCAAAAAGAAGTTTTTAATAGAATTCAAAGCATTAAATATGAAATGAGGGTTCATTTGTGAGCGGAAAAGCTGTTGTTTGATTTTTAGCTTTCGGTTTTCTTCTTTTCGTTTTTGTTGTATGTAAAACAGAAATCCAATTATAATTATCAAAAAGAAAACAATAACCAACGCTAAAAACAATTGATTTTGGCGGGCAATTTGTTTTTCTTGCAATTGTTTTTCTATACTGAGATTTAAAATAGTATTTTCTTTCTTTTCAGATTCATATTTTTCTCTAAGTTCCTCCATCATTATTTCCTGGCTTTCGCCATAAATAGAATCTTTTAGTTCAATATGTTTTTCATAGTAATATAAAGCACTATCAGCATGTCCTGTGTTTTTAAAAGCATGGTAAAGCATCAGGTTGTTTTCACTAAGGGTTTTTCTGAAATTGTTCTCAATGCATAATTTTCTTGCTTTTCTTAGTAGCTGCAAACTTTTATTATAAAGACCGATGTCGTTATATACAGAAGCTAATAAATTTTTCATATAAACAATATTCTGTACCGAGCCTAGATCTTTTTCGATGTCCAGGGATAAATTAAAGTAATAAATAGCCTCGTCATAATCGTTTTCCCTTAGGCTTAAATTTCCTAACCTGTAATATGCCTGGGATACTCCGGCTTTATACTCAATCTCATTGCTTAAGTTTAATACATCGTAATAGAATGATTTTGCTTTTTCAATACTGTCTTGTTTTTCGCTGGTGTAGCCCATTGCATCATACAGGGAAGCCAGCACCTTTTTATCTTGAATATTTTGTTTCAGAGCTTCTGCCTTATTGTAATAACTAAAAGCAATGTCATTTTTATCCCATGCCTGGTAAACATCTCCTATCTCAATGTATGTATTAATGACAGTTATTGTATCCTTTGTTTTTTCAAAAATCTCAGCGGCTTGTATTAAATGTTCAATAGCTAAAGGGTATTTTCCTGAAGAATTATAAATTATTCCAAGATTGAGCAAATTTGTAGCTATTTGGCTACTGTCGCCAAGTTCCCTGCTAAGCTCAACAGCTTTTCCGAAAGCACTTATTGCTTTGTTGTTGTCTTCAATATAACTATAGGCTATACCTTTATTTGTATAAATTTGAATTATTGGTAGCAACATATCATAGTTATTGTATAAAGTCAACGATGAGTCGAGATATGCAATTCCTTCATCGAAGTTCTCTTTGTCAACATACGAAAAGCCGAGTATTTTATATATATATGCTAAATTTTTATTTTGTTCTAATTCTTTATAAAGAGGAATAGCTAAGTTTCCATATTCTATTGCACCTGAATAATCAAGTTCGTCAAAATAGTATGATTTAGCTAGTTCTTTATATATGTTTGCCAGTTGTTCCTTGTTGTTGTTTTTTTTTGCTGTTTGAAGAGATGTTAATAAGCTGTCTTTATTAATCTCAGCGGTAAGTGCGTAGTGATAGGCAAAAAGGAGTAAGGAAAATAATAAATATCGCATAACAAACAGCTTTTTTTTTAAGGATTAAAGCTTTACAAACACTATAAAAATAACTAATTCCAGACAAAACATTAATATAATTTTGATAAAGTTGCAAAGAATTACTTTAATATTATAATCCAAATGCTGATTTTTATAAAAAAAAAGCGGGTTGTTATTCAGTTTTAACAACCCGCAAAATAAATACAAATAGAAATTACAGAAGTTTACATTCCATACATTTCAATAATTTCTTTTTTCGTTTTTCCAAGGATGTCATATTTCTTGCCAACTTTGGTAAATGCTTCCAGTGCTTTTTCAAGATGATGCATTTCATGGCCGGCAGATATTTGAGTCCTGATTCTGGCTTGTCCTTGCGGAACTACCGGGAAAAAGAACCCCATTGCATAAATACCCTCTTTATACAGGTCATTTGAAAAATCCTGGGACAGTTTAGCGTTAAAAAGCATAACCGGCACAATTGGCGTATCACCTTCTTTAAGGACAAAGCCGGCGTTAAGCAATCCGTTTCTCCAAAATTCTGTATTTTTCTCAAGTTTATCACGGCGCTCTGTAGATTTTGATAAAATGTCGAGCACTCTTAATACTCCTGATACAACAACAGGAGCGATAGTGTTAGAGAAGAGGTAAGGCCTGGCTTTTTGTCTGCACATTTCGACCAGTTCTTTTCTGCCAGATACACATCCGCCTGATGCTCCGCCCAGTGCTTTGCCGAATGTTGTGGTGATAATATCAATTTTTCCGATTACTCCGCAATGTTCGTGAGTTCCGCGGCCTTTTTTGCCAATAAAGCCGCTTGAGTGAGAATCATCAACAAACAGCATTGCATCATACTTTTCACAAAGGTCAACCATCTCATCCAGCTTTGCAGTATCTCCGTCCATTGAAAATACTCCGTCAGTTATTACTAATTTAATTCTTTTATCAGAATGTAACTGAAGCTTAGATTCAAGGTGTTTCATGTCGGAATGTTTAAAAGTGTCGTGCATTGCACTGCACAGCCTCATTCCGTCAATTATAGAGGCGTGAACCAGCCTGTCGCTGATCATTACATCCTCACTTCCCAGTACAGCCTCGAAAACTCCTGCGTTAGCATCCATACATGAAGGAAACAATATTGTATCTTCAGTACCTAAAAACTCTGTTACTTTTTCTTCGAGTTGTTTGTGAATATCCTGTGTGCCGCATATAAACCTAACGGATGACATGCCGTAACCTCTTTCGTCAAGGCCTTCGTGAGCTGCTTTAAGAACCTCAGGATGGCTAGACAATCCGAGATAGTTGTTAGCACACATGTTAATCACTTTTTTCAGTGATGAGCCCTCCGGATATTCTACCTCAATATCAGCGGCCTGGGAAGAATGTATGAACCTTTCCTGTTTAAAAAGGCCTTTGTTTTGTAAATCTGAAATTGTTTCTTTAAATAATTGCCTGGTTGATTCGCTATAAGCCATAATTTTTTATTTTGTTATTTTAAAAATCTGTTTACAAGATCTACAATTTTATTTACAGAGTCGAAAGCTTCCGGTGATGCATCTTCATCGGGAATAGAAATTGAGTATTTATTTTCAAGAAATCTTTTTAAAGAAACCATTGAAAAAGAATCTACAATACCACCTGATATTAAGGGTGTATCATAAGTAATCTCTTCATCCGGATCTTCAAGGTATTCTTCAATAACGTATTCTAAAACGATGTCTTTCATTTCTTTCATAGTTCAATAAATTTAATTGTGAATAAAGGTTTTGTTTAATGTTTATAAATCAAATAAAATCTAATCATCTTCAAGTGTTGATGTGTCACCAATTTCTTCTCCCCATTCTTTAGCGTGAAGAATTCTGCGCATAATTTTTCCGCTTCGTGTTTTTGGCAGTTTTTCCATAAATTCAATTTCCTGTGGCATAGCAAGGGGCGATAATTTTTTACGAATGAAGTTCATTATCTTGAGTTCGGTGTCTTTATCCGGTTCAAACCCGGGCTTCAGGGTAACAAAAGCTTTTACAACTTCCATATTTATATCATCAGGCTTGCTGACAACGGCTGATTCTGCAACGCCTTCATGTTCGAGTAGTGCTGATTCAACTTCAAAGGGGCTTACAAGATGCCCACCGGTATTTATAACATCGTCGTCGCGGCCAACGAACCAGTAATAACCATCGCTATCGACCCTGGCACGGTCGCCGGGGATATACCATCCGTTTTTGAACTTTTTATTAAAAGTTTCTTCATTTCTCCAGTAAGTTCTCATAAATGCCGGCCAGTCCGGTTTGAATCCAATGAGGCCAACTACGCCTGCTTCTTTAATAGGTTCATAGGTGTTTATATCTAAAATTGCAGCAGTAATACCCGGGAAAGGTTTTCCCATTGAACCCGGCTTAACTTTCATACCCGGGAAATTACATATCATCATTGAACCTGTTTCCGTTTGCCAGTATGTGTCATAAAAAGGAATTCCATAGACCTTTTCTGCCCAAACAACTGCTTCAGCATTTAAAGGTTCTCCAACACTTGCCAGGTGCCTTAAGCTTGATAAGTCATGTTTTTTTACAAGCTCTTCTCCGGCTTTCATCAATGATCTTATAGCTGTTGGAGCAGAATACCACATTGAAATTTTGTATTTATCAATAAACTTATACCAGGATTCTGCGGAAAACCCGGCCTCTAAAACGCATTGAGTTACACCCATGCTAAAAGGCCCGATAATACCGTACGAAGTGCCTGTAACCCAACCCGGGTCTGCAGTACACCAGTATACGTCATCTTCCTGGAGATCTAAAACCCACTTGGTTGTTAAATATTGCGACATTAAAGAGTAATGCACATGCTTTACTCCTTTTGGCTGACCTGTTGTTCCTGATGTGTAGTGCAATACCGAAGGAGATTCGGCAACTGTCGGATGAATCTTCAGTTCTTCAATAGGTTCAGCCTCTTCCAAAGAAAATGCTATTTCATTTTCATTCAACACCTTTTTACCATCATGGTCAACTACAATAATATGCTCTAAATTCGGCAGCTTATCAATAATTTTTCTGACTTTTCCCAGGTGTTTTCTTTGTGTAATGACTGCCTTTGTTTCCGCATTATCCAGCCTTATAAAAAGTGACTCTTCACCAAAAGCTGAAAATAATGGTTGAGCTATTGCCCCAATCTTTAAAATCCCAAGGAAACTAAGGTACAATTCGGGAATTCTTTCCAGGAAAATACACACTCTGTCTTCAGCTTTAATACCTACTGAGCGAAGAAAATGGCCTATAGTATTTGTTGTTAAGCGTAGGTCATTGTAAGTGTATTTTTTCTCAACTCCCAAAGAGTTTTCCCATAACAAAGCATATTTATCTCCTTTGCCTTGTTGGCAAATCCTATCAGAACAATACCAACCAATGTTGATTTGTTGGCCAGGTTTGTAATCTAATTCTTCTTCAGCTATTGACCAGCTGAAGTCTTTAGTTCTTTCATCATAAGAGTGGATGTTCGACATGAGTTTTGGTTTTTTACGATTGGTTTATTAATAAATATTGAT
>JAWOBS010000326.1:0-3745 GCA_046484145.1 Bacteroidales bacterium | reverse complement strand
TTACATTATACCGGAAGTCTTATTTTTTGAGAAATCTGTCCAGTGGATGGGGTGCAGTCCAGTGCTTTACTAAATTATGAGGTAATTTGCTTACAAAACCAACAGTGTCGAACAGAAGAAAACTCCTGTTATCAGACAAAATTATATTCCTCGCTGTGGTATCCAATGATGCAAATAGAACATTTTTTGCTAATACCTTTTTGTTTTCAGATTTGTTCAGGTGTTCCATTAAGGCATTCATTAGTGTAGATTTTCCTGAATTAGTATAGCCCACTAAGGCAACAGATGGTAATTCGGTCTTTTGCCTCTTTTTACGTTGGGTTTGTCGCTCTTTCCTAATTATTTCTAACTCTTTATTCAGGGCAGATATCTTTTTTTCAATTTTTCTCCGATCAAGCTCTAAAGCCTTTTCTCCGGGTCCCCTGGTTGTTATTCCAACACCTCCGCTCTGTTGACTGAGGGACTCTTTCAGCCCTACAAGCCTTGGCAACATATATTGTAAACGAGCCACCTCAACCTGTATTTTTGCCTCTTTTGTTTTTGCCCGCCTGGCAAATATTTCCAAGATAAGCGATGTTCTATCTATTATTTCAGATCCCAGTATCCCGCCAAGATTCCTGAGCTGTGTTGTTGAAAGCTCATTATCAAAAATTACTACATCGGAATTTGTTTCTTCTATTAATAATTTGATTTCCTTAACTTTGCCATGCCCAACACAGAACACTTTATTAAAAGTCTTTAAGTTCTGCACTACCTGCTCTATTACTTCAAACTCACAGGCAATTGCTAAATTTTTTAGCTCATCCATTGATTCATTGAAATTGTAATCATTATTTATATTAACACCCACCAAAAGGGCTTTTCCGTTTTTTACCATCATATTTACTCCCCCTACAGATTAGCATACCACAATCTAGCATAAATCAAATTAAAAATAACACAAGGTGTAGTCATTATCAGTGATCGTTCCTGAGAAATAATATATTCAGCTATTCCTGAAGATAATTTTCCGTAATTATTTGCTTAAAATATATTCGTTTTCTATTATATCCTTCATAGCATTACAATTAGTGAATTTTAAAGCATTTATTCCCATTTTTTGAGCAGCAATAACATTTTCTTCAGAATCATCAATAAATAAAACATAATGAGGTTCTACCCTCAATTTTTTCAGGCAAATGTCATATATTCGGTAATCCGGTTTAGAAACTTTTTCTTCACAGGATAATATCTTTGGTTCTAAGTAATTCATCCAGTGCAAATTATTTATTTTCTTAAGAGTATCAAATGACATATTTGATAATAAAGCTACATTTGTTTTGCTTCTAATAGATTGTATATATTTAACCGTTTCTTCATTAATATCTAACCAGCTCTTTATGTCAAATTCAATTAGTTTATCAATATCTTTTAATTCGACTTGTCTATCAATCAGTTTAATGATTTTAGTCCAATATGTCCTTGCATCAATTAAACCCGAATCATAATCCTTTCTTCCTTTGGTATATAATAAGGAAAACTTTTCCCCCGGAATATTCAATATCTGACACATCTTATTAATAATTTTCTCATTTTGTTTTTTAGTTATTACTCCGCCAAAATCAAAAACTATATACTTAATCTCTTTCATTTAATTCCCTATTGAAACCCTATTGAAAAATAGTATTTAAAAGTAATACTCTAAAAATTTATATATTTTATTTTAACATAAAGAAAGTCTTTATTTTTTAATTGCTTCGTTTTTCTTCTAAATAGCGCAAAATTATTACCAATATACAATAGTTTTTTTAATAATTTACATGCAAACCCTACCAGACTCTGTTGACTTTACTCTCAGTATCGCTATAATAATGGGAATGTGACCATACTATAAGCTTGCCTACAATATTTATACATGAAAAGCATACAACGATTGTGCATTATTCTAAAATCAGGCAATCCGGAAAGGATTTTCTTTCATGAAACAGTTTTCTTTCATCATACTTCGCTTAATGTGGGGACTTTTCTTATATTCACTTGGCATTGTCTTCACTATAAATGCCCATATAGGATATGCCCCATGGGATGTTTTTCATATAGGACTTGCAAACACAATTGGCTTAAGTATCGGAACAGTTTCAATTTTATTTGGAATAATTATTGGCCTAATGTCAGTATTGCTTGGTGAGAAAATTGGTATTGGTACTATCCTTAATATGATTTTTATCGGCGTGTTTTTAGATATAATTCTTACGCTAAATGTTATTCCGATAGCAGATAATATCTTGTTTGGTATTATCATGCTATTTATTGGATTATTCATAATTGCTTTTGCCACCTACTTTTATATAGGCTCAGCGCTTGGTGCAGGTCCAAGAGACAGTTTGATGGTTGCAGTTACTCGAATAACTAAATTACCTATTGGTATCTGTCGTGGAATCATTGAGTTTTTTGTAGTTGTATTAGGATGGATGCTTGGCGGAATGGTTGGCATAGGTACAGTTCTGGCTGCTTTTGGAATAGGGTTTTGTGTCCAGATAACCTTCAGTTTGCTTAAATTTGATGCAACAAAAGTTAAACACGAAACAATAACTTATACATATAGAAAACTTTTTAATAAAAAAGCACCAAATAGCTTTGACAAAAAAGAAGTATTGCAGAATGAATAAATAATTGTTGTTAATCGAAAAGTTACTTATATTTTTATGATAGATAATTACTTTTTCACTGTAAGAACTTTACCAAGCAAACCGCTGGATCCATATCCCTGAATATAAAAAGTATCTTCCTTCAGAATAATCTGAATTTCACCTGGAGAGTCAGCTATTTCAGGAAAACATTCCGGCTTATTCATAGCAGTTTCAGTAAAAGGATTATGTAATCCGGCGTTTTTAGAAAGATTGACTGCCTCATCAAGGTTAATATCTCCGGCAATGAGAGCTCCCTGCAATAGTCCGTGAATTGCCATAACATTGCTCTGCACTATTGTATCTTTTGCCTTATCTTGAACTATATTACTTTCTGTACTGTCCTGTTGATTTAATCCATAAAATTTCAAGCCGATTAAAGCTGATAATCCTATAATGACAAGTACAATTAGTAATGTAATAAAAGTAAAACCTGACTTATGTCTCATAAGTTAACTCCCTAAATGTTACAGATAATCCAAAAAATTCACCCAAAATAATCATATCGTCCCCTGACTCAGCCCAGGAGCCAAGTGCACTCAACATCGTCCCATCTATAATCTAAAAATGATTAAGATTTTACCACCGGATAAAGTTGACCTCCGTATGATTCAGCAAATTCTTGCAACCTTTCTTTTTCAGAATCGGAAAGTATATATGTTCCTTTATATGTTTCTAATAAATCAATTCCCTTGTATAACATCCTTTTATCCCCGGGAGAAACAGCAGTATCAATATCCTTAGATAAAGTAAATTTAAGTGCAAGCCTGGCTAACTCATCATTATCAAACAAGGGCTTATACCAAGTTTTATATCCATCTCTTTCTTCATTTTCTTTCCAACGTCTCTGAGCTAAAGCTTTAATTGCCAATATTCCCTTATTCGTTCCACGGGCTTTGTTAATTACTGCTTCCCCCTGTTGATAATTTATCCAGTAATTCCAATTTATGGGGAACATGACGGTATCAAAATCATATAGCTCCATAAGTTTTAAGGCATATTCTTCACTATGAGCTGAAAATCCGATATACCGGACAAGACCTTTTTCTTTAGCTTCTAGAATGGCCTCTAAGGCTCCT
>JAWOBS010000300.1:0-12695 GCA_046484145.1 Bacteroidales bacterium | reverse complement strand
GCAATTTACTTGCTTGACGGATCTGCAAAGCTTTATATAGAAGGACTTAATAACAGGAATATTATTTTATACGTTTTAACCCCCCAGAGCTATATTGGACTGCTTTCTTTTTTTGAAACTCCTGATTATTGTTATTCTGTTGCTGCACTGGAAGATTCAAGGATATGTATGATAGATCTTGATTTTATTAAAAGTCTTTATCTTCAAAATCATGAGTTTTTACTTAAGCTCAATGGTGCTTTTGGTAAGTCGGTTGCTACAATAATGAATAAAATAATCACATTGAATCAAAAGAATATCCGGGGCAGGGTTGCCGAGAGCCTTTTATACTTGTCGGGAATGTATAATTCAGATAAGTTTAAAATGTTTATCACAAGGAAAGAGCTTGGAGAGCTTTCTGCTATTTCTGAAGAAAATACTGTGAGGCTACTTACAGAGCTTAAAAAGGAGGGTATTATAAATGTAAATGGAAAAGAAATAGAGATTGTTGATAAAAAGCTTTTAACAAAGATCAGTGAAGTTGGTTAAGAATATAGAATTTAATAATAAGTTAGATTTTTAGATTGAAATCATGATCTAATTTAGAAAGAGTGTTTCCAATTATAGAGAGAACTTTCTTCAATGTTGTTTTATCTATTTCTGTAAGATTTTTAACACCAATATAATTGTCAGGATTAATGTTTTGATTTATTTGCATTGCCTGGTGTTTAAGCCTCAATGTTGTAAGATATTCCAGCACATGTTGAATTTGTTCAAGCTCGAAATTATCAATGATATTTATCTTGTTAAGTTGCTGTAATCTCTCCAATGTGTTTGTTTGTTTTATTCCATTTTGTAATGCATATACACGGGCAAAGTTTACCAAAGCTGCGATACTGTCTTTTATATATATAGTATCCGGTGGTGCCCCTGCTGATTCAACTACAACATTTCCAAAAATATTAACAGAGGGTTTGAAAAGCATTGTGTTTTTTGCCAAATGATGAAGGTACGCAGGATTGTTCTTGGTGATTTCTATAATATATGCCTGCAATTCTTCTATAAGTAGTGTTGAGCCATAACTTAACCTGAAATCAAAGAAAATATTAATATCCAATAAATCTTTTGCATGGCCTGTGTTAATCCATTTATAAAAGTATTTTTTCCAAATACTAAGAGGTTGATTCCATTGTGGAACCATTGCCATATTACCACCTTTGCAAAGTGAATAGCCAATTGTATCAAGTGCATTACATATCCATGTGCCCATAGTTTGAAAATATGCTTTGGCCTTTTGGGGATCTTCGACAGCATCTGAATAAACAATAGCATTATCCTGATCTGTTTTTAGTGTTTGTTCGTTGCGGCCTTCACTGCCCATAACTATAAATGAAAACTCAGCAGGTGCTGCGCCATGCTCTTTTTCGAAAAGCATAAACAGCCTTGATATTGTTTTGTCAAATACTTCTGACAATAGTTGTAATGCAATTGAGTAATGTAAGCTGTTATCAACTAATTTTGAAACTATTCTTATAAAGTGTATGCGCAAACTTTTTAAGTTGTCAATTGTGTTTGCTTTCTCAATACTTTCAAATATTTCATTTATTCGAATATCTGACAGCAGGTCAAAATCGCACATGCTAACATATCCGGTAATAGCTCCATTACTTGATTCTGTCAGTATTACCTGTGAGTTTGTTTTTTTTATCACTTCTTTGAGCCTTACCATTGGAGTTTTATCCGGCATTCTAATTATTGGCGATTTCATTATATTAAAGACAGGCGAATCCTCTGTGATATTATTTACGCTCAGCAATCCTGCTGCAATTTCTTTGTCAGTTATATAGCCAATTATAGTGTTTTCATTATCTTTTATAAATAAATGTCCGGATGCAAGCTCTTCCATTAGCTGATGAGCATCTTTAATGCTTTGACTAAGTTTAATTGTATGTACCTTTCTTTCAGAACCTTTAATGCTAATACTGTTAAGTAAGTCCCTGAGGTCATCAGTTTCAATAAGCTTTGAAGAATGTTGAGGCTCCGTTTTCTTGCTTGAAAACGGCTCTATTATACCATCACAATAAACGGCCTTGCCTTTGTTGTTTTTTATAACAGCAAGGGATACTATAACATGACATATAGAATTGTCTTTTCTGATTAGTTTTATCACTTGGTTTTTTATAAAACCGGTTTTCAGAAGTTTTTCACGAAAGCTCTTTTTATCTTCAACCTCTGCAAACAAATCAAGTATGTATTTGTCTTCAACAAGCTTAATTTCATTAAAACCCAATAAGTTTAAAGCCGTCTCATTTGCTTCAATAATCTTCCCTTTTTTATCAAGTGTGGTTCTGAATATGCCCACTTTTAGCTTGTCCATTAAAGTTTTGAATCTTTCTCTGCTTTCAAATAGCTCTTGTTTTATTAGCTTGTCAGGCCGGATATCCTTTATAGAAAGTATTAAGGCTTTCTTACCGTAAAATAAAATTGGTGTAATATTTATTAAAACTTCTGTTTTTTCCTTTCCTGCAATCAAGAGTTCCGTCTCAAAGGGTTTTGTTTTAATGTTATGCTTACCTTGTTCTATTTCTTTTATTATTGTCTCAGGAAGTTTAAAAATATTCTGCAAATTCATTTTGGCAAGTTCGTCAAAGCTGATTTTGGCAGTATTAAGAAAAACCGTATTTGCAAAAATTATCTTGTTCTCACTTATCATTATTAATCCTTCGGTAGAGGCTTCAACAAGTGAACGGTATTTTTCGCGGGATTCTTTCAGATTTTTCTCAGCTTCTTGTTTTTTACGTTCTATTTTTAATGATTGCAATGAGATAAATGTTAATAATAAAGCTACAAAGCTTGCAATAATTACACTTATAATAACAAGCCTGAATGATAGCTTAGAAATTTCGTTTTTTACGTCCTCTATATAAATTCCGGTTCCAATAATCCATCCCCATGGTTCAAAACCCTTAACATAAGATAGTTTTGAAACAATTTGTGTTGAGTCATCTTTCCATTGCCACATGTATTCTATATAACCATGCCCACTGTTTTTTACAACTTCAACTGATTTTACAAACATTTTTCTGCCGAGAGAATCTTCATAATTTGTCAAATCAGTGCCATTTAAAAATTGCCGGTATGGATGCATTATCATATTTGGATGCATATCTGTAATCCAGAAATAATCTTTATTATCCTCACCATATCTTAAATATTGTATTCTGGATATAGCAGTTTCCTGTGCTTCTTCTTTTGAAATCAAACCCTCCTTTTCGTCCATGTGATATTTTTCCAGGATGCTTGAAGCGGTGTTGGTTAACTCCTTTATCATTTCTTTTTTGCGTCCCATTATTGCATCCTCAAACACAGGAATAACAACGAAAAATAAAGTAATAATGAAAAATATTACAGCCAATAAAGCAGGTAAGATTATTTTTAAGAAAAACTGTATCATTGACCGTGTTTGCTTTTTCATTGCTTAATCTTTATTAGTTTAAACTTTGTGTTGACAGGAAAAGTTTCAAAAGAACGCTTGTCAGAATCATATATCATAAAACCTGAATAATAAGATGATGATGTAATGGCCGGCACCCCAATTCCTATAATATTATTTGTGAATTTTACCTTTTTTGAGTTATAAGTATGGTGATTAATTGTGTCTACAATATGCAAGCCGTCAGGATGAGCATGCCCGAATACAGACAGATCTGCTTCTGACTTTCTCATCAGGTTATAATGCATTGAAAACTCACTTTTTTTATTTATGAAACAAGTTGAAATACCTGTCATATCAGGATATATATAATGCGACAAAAAAAACTTATGCTCCTCACAAGGAATTGTTATATGCTCAGGCAGGCTACTAATCCAGCTTTTTGAATTATCATTAAGCAAAGGCGATAGTTCATTATCCTCATATAACCATATTTTGTTTTCTGATATTTCTTTTCTTTTATAAAAAGGAAGCTCATACCAATTGGAAGGCAATTCTAAGCCATTTGTGAATGAAGGTAGTTTCCTCAATGCATAGTGTTCATGATTCCCGGCAACAGTATATCTAGCATTTTCGGAAATAAGCTTTACACAGGCATTGGCATCGCGGGTATTGTAATATTTATAAAAGGGTACGCTAAAACCCACAATGTCTCCTAAGCATACAATTTCATCACATTTAGCTTTTTCTATTATTTTAAAAGCTCTAGTCAGACTGGCAATGTCTTCATGGATATCTGAAATAAAAGCAATTCTCATTTTATATTACATTATTATAAGCAAGTATAAATTTAAAGACTTTTTTTGTAAATATTTTTTTTTCTTATAAATGTGTTGTGAAATAGCCTGTTTAAAAGAATTATAATGAAGATTACTCTTCTATGTTCATGATTTATTATGCGCTAAATGGTATAATTTTATAAATAAAATTCAAAAATATTTGGATTATTCAAATATTATTCATTTTTTTGCATCGATTTGTTAATTAATTATGTTTGTAATTAAATAATATTGAGATGAAAGTAAAAAAAATTACCATTATTAGGAAAAAGCCATTGTTTTATATGTTGGTTTTAAGCATTATGTTGTCTTCATGTAACGTGTTATACAGGCCTTCTAATATTAACACGCCAATGCTCACACAGCAGGGAGAAACACAGTTTTCAGCTTATATTGACCACAATTTAAACCTTGATGTGCAAACCGCGTTCGCTTTAACAGACAACATTGGAGTTATTGGAAATGCAACATTAAATAATGCGTTAATTGTAGATCATTATGATGTAGAATTTTTTGTTCGTCCTGCTACTTTTCATTTAACCCCCTTAATGTACCAGGGCGAGTTAGGAATAGGTTACTTTACTAATATATTTGGAGATAAGAATTTCGAGATTTATGGTGGGGCAGGAATGGGCAATATCCCTGAGTATCAAGACCCTTTTGAAGCTCTATATTCCGACGATGATAATTATCTTATTGAAAATCATACAGGTGTAATATATAAATATTTTATCCAATCGGCTATTGGAAATAGTGTGGAATTTGGTAAATTTCATGTTGAAAGAAATCTTGCTTTAAGATTATCTTCTGTGAGTATTTTTGACGATAGGAAGTATTATGTTGAACCGGTGTTAAATTTTAAGTTTGGGGAAAAACTTGTAAGGTTTACTACTTCTGTTGGATTGTCTTATCCTGTATATGAAGTTAATCAAAATTCATGGAAGCATGTGCCTCTTTTTTATGGGTTAGGAGTGCAGCTTGCTTTAGACAGGCTATATGAGTAATATTGTTTTTGGTTAGTTGTTTATTAATTAAGATGTAAAAAAAAACCTTATTAGAATTTCTAATAAGGTTTTTTTATTAGTCAGAACTTTAACTAACTAAAAAGGGAGATCATCATCTGCTTCAGGAACAATTTCTTCGTTTTCATTATTACTTTTTGAAGTTCCTTTACTGTCATTATCTTTAGGTTTTCCAAGAAAAGTGAGATTGTCACCGATAATTTCAGTTGTATATCTCTTTATACCATCCTTGTCTTCCCACTGACGTGTTCTGATGCGGCCCTCCAGATAAATTTGACTGCCTTTGATTAAATACTTTTCGGCCAACTCGGCTAATCCTCTCCACAGAACAATGTTGTGCCATTCGGTAATCTCATTTTTTACACCATCTTTGTTTTTATAAACTTCTGATGTTGCAATAGAGAATGAAGCTACTTTTACACCACTTTCAAGGCTTCTGATTTCAGGATCTTTGCCTAAGTTTCCAATTAAAATTACTTTGTTTACTCCTGCCATAATAATAGAACTTTTTATGATTATACATTAATTAATTTTCCCGACAAAGATATAAAATATTTGTAAAATAAAAATAAAATATCAAATAAATTAGATAAATTAATACAAATATGTGATATAAATTGCCAATATTTTTCGTTTTAAGTGAAATACCACATTATATATGCGTATCTATTGGCTTATCAAAATTACTTTTTTTTGTGCAGTTTTGTCAGTAACATATTGCTTTTTTATATGTATAACAAAAAAAATAGTCGAAATAATTCGTAATAATTTTAATATCACATATTTAAATATGATAAAAATGAAAAATTTATTTTCTTTATTTTAGAAAAAAGTTAACTTTGCAACCCGATTTGAAAACAAGTTAATTTATAAATTATAAAATCAAAAAATAATTATCATGACAAAAGCGGAAATTGTAAATGAAATTGCTAACAAAACAGGTGTAGAAAAGGTTGTTGTACAGAAAACCGTTGAAGCTTTTATGAATACAGTTAAAGGTTCTCTTGTTAAAGGAGAAAACGTATATTTAAGAGGTTTTGGAAGCTTTATTATTAAGGAGAGAGCTGAGAAAACTGGACGAAATATCTCAAAAAATACCACAATAATTATTCCTGCTCATTGTATTCCTTCTTTTAAACCTGCAAAAGAATTTGTTGGTGAAGTGAAAAAATCAGTTAAAGCTGGGAAATAATTCATGTGTAAACTACATTAATTAAATATAAATATTAAAAAAAACAGATATGCCAAGCGGAAAAAAAAGAAAAAGACATAAGATGGCCACGCATAAACGCAAAAAGCGTTTGCGCAAAAACAGGCATAAAAAGAGATAAGGCTTTTTATTGCTAAAAAGGTGTTGCCCTTAATAAATAAAATTACATAATACCATGTATCGGTATTATGTAGTTTTATTTTATAATGCATTTATATTAGCATTCTCTCCTTTACAGCTTTGTCAAATCAACAAAGATGTTAATGTATTTCAAATAATATTTACTCGTGAATAAAGAATTAATTATAAATTCCGGTACCAATGAAGTTGTTATGGCTCTGCTTGAGGATAAGCTGCTAGTTGAGCTACACAAGGATAAGAAAAATAACAATTATTCTGTTGGTGATATTTATCTTGGAAGAGTTAAAAAAATAATTTCAGGATTAAATGCTGCATTTGTTGATGTCGGATATGAGAGAGATGCATTTTTACATTATTTGGACTTAGGCCCGCAAGTCAAAAGTTTAAATAAATATGTAAAAATGACTATGAACAATAAATCTAAAACAATACCACTCCAGGATTTTGTTTTAGAAAATGATATCGAAAAATCAGGTAAAATAGCCAATGTAATTTCTACAAACCAACCTGTATTAGTTCAAATAGCTAAAGAACCTATATCTACAAAAGGCCCGAGAATTACCAGTGAGATTAGCCTCGCTGGAAGATACCTGGTGCTGGTGCCTTTTTCTGACAGGATTTCTGTTTCTCAGAAAATTAAAAACCCCGAAGAAAAAAATCGTTTAAAAAGATTATTGCAGAGTATAAAACCTAAAAATTTTGGTGTCATTATACGTACTGTTGCAGAAGGCAAAATGGTAGCCGACCTTGTCGCTGACCTCAATAACCTTATTGATAAATGGTACGCTATCGTTGAAAAACTCGCTAACTCTAAACCACCTCAGATTATTCAGGATGAAATAAAACGAAGCAGTGCAATCCTTCGCGACTTATTGAATGAATCCTTTAATAATATTCATGTTAATGACCCAACAGTTTTTGCCGAATTGAAAGAGTTTATAAAAACTATCGCACCCGAAAGAGTGGATATCCTCAAACTATACAAAGGCAATGAACCTGTTTTTGAGCATTTTGGAGTTGAAAAACAGATTAAAGGTTCGTTCGGGAAAATTGTTTCAATGAAAAGTGGCACATATCTTATTATTGAACATACCGAAGCACTGCATGTAATTGATGTTAATTCCGGACATAGAATTAATAAAGATAATAGCCAGGAAGATAATGCCCTCGAAGTTAACCTGGAATCTGCCAGGGAAATTGCCAGGCAGTTGAGGCTTAGAGATATGGGCGGTATTATAGTTGTGGATTTTATCGACATGAATGAGGCTAAGAACCGCAGGAAACTCTTCGAAGTTATGAAAGAAGAGATGAAAAAAGACAGGGCAAAGCATAATATATTACCGCCCAGCAAATTTGGACTTGTTCAGATTACCAGGCAAAGAGTTAGAACAGAAACAAATATTGAAATTCTTGAAAAATGCCCCTCATGTGGAGGCACAGGAGAAATTAAACCGAGCAGCATGCTGGTCGATGAAATAGAAAATAATATTTCCTACCTTATTGAAGAACAAAATGAAAAATCTCTGACTTTAAGAGTACATCCATACGTATATGCTTATATCACCAAAGGCTTGTTCTCTATCAAGTGGAAATGGTTTCTTAAATTTAAAAAGTGGATAAAAGTCAAACCCGTTTTTTCATACCAGTTTCTGGAATATCACTTTTTTAACAAACAAGATGATGAAATAAATCTATAATAAAACAATTGTAGAAAGTTTGATTTTTGTTCGTTATTTTGTAATTCCTTTTAACAAAAAGATTTTTTATGAGTAAAGCAGATGATTTGCTCAAAAAGCATGAAGAGTTTTTGTTTGAAAAAGCTGCAAAATATTGTGCATACCAACCAAGATGCACTAATGAAGTGATGACTAAATTAAAGCAGCTCGGTGCTAATGAAAAATCTGCTTATAAGATTATACTAAGCCTTAAAAATGAAGGTTTTATTAATGATGAATTATTTGCAGAGTATTTTGCTGTTGGTAAAAACAGAAATAATCATTGGGGAAAGTTTAGAATCATTTTTGAACTTAAGCGTAAAGGCCTTACTGATGATATTATAAATAAAGCTTTGGAAAGTATTGACCACCTTGAGTATAACAGCATTCTTGAAAGACTTGCAGAAAAGAAAATAAACTCTGTAAAAGGTGATGATAAAAATATTATTTTTCAAAAAACTATGGCTTATCTTGTAAATAAGGGCTTTGAAAAAGAATTGGCATACAGTGTCTTAAATAAATTGATAAATAACAAATAATTTTTTGTTAAGTATTTAATAAAAACGATTTTCTATGACATACCAGGAAAAAATAAAAGATATTGATAAAAGGCTGGAAGCCTTAAGGAGGTTTCTTTGACATTGATGGTAAAAATGAACAAGTAAAAGAAGAACAGGCCAAAACAGAGTTTCCTGATTTTTGGGATGATCCCAAAAAAGCAGAAAAAATTCTTAAAGAGATAAACGAACTGAAGAAATGGACTGACTCTTTTGATGAGGTTAAAACTGCAATTGAAGATTCTAAGGTCTTGCTTGAGTTTCTTAATGAAGGAGAAGCTTCTGAAGACGAACTCAATAAGCAAATTGATAAAACAATTTCTCTGCTTGAAAAACTTGAGTTTAAAAAAATGCTTAGCAAAGAAGAAGATAAGCTACATGCTATTCTTAATATTAACTCCGGTGCAGGAGGCACAGAGAGCCAGGATTGGGCCGAGATGCTTATGAGAATGTACATTCGATGGGGTGAGAAGAATAATTTTAAACATAAGATAATTGACAAGCAGGAAGGAGATGTTGTTGGAATTAAATCAGTGTCACTTGAGCTTGAAGGCGATTATGCTTACGGATACCTTAAAGGTGAAAACGGCGTACACAGGCTTGTGAGACTATCTCCATTTGATGCTAATAATAAAAGACATACATCCTTTGCGTCAGTTTATGCTTATCCGGTTATTGATGATAATATTAATATTGAGATTAACCCCGCCGATATATCATGGGATACCTTTAGGTCTAGTGGCCCGGGTGGTCAAAATGTAAATAAACTGGAAACAGCTGTAAGATTAAAACATGCCCCATCAGGAATAGTTGTCGAATGCCAGGAAACCAGATCCCAGGCTCAAAACAGGGAAAAGGCCATAACAATGCTTAAATCTCAGTTATATGAAATCGAACTAAGAAAAAAGCGAGAAAAACTAATGGAAATTGAAAGCTCTAAAAAGAAAATAGAGTGGGGTAGTCAGATAAGATCCTATGTTATGCACCCATATAAAATGGTTAAGGATGTTAGAACAAATGTCGAAACATCAAATGTAAATGCTGTTATGGATGGTGATATTGATATGTTTATAAAAGCTTTTCTAATTGAATTTGGAGAAATCTGATTTATTATGAATAAACCTCCCGATAATTTCATTAAATTATTCAGAAAGCATCATTTGCTTAGCCTTGCTACATACGATGGCAACAGCCCATGGTGTTGCAGTTGTTTTTATGCTTATCTGCAATCAGAAAACTTTTTTGTGGTAACTTCTGATATTAATACGAAACATATTCAAAATCTTAATCACTCAATAAATGTTGCAGGTACCATTGCATTAGAAACAAAGATTATTGGCAAAATCAGGGGAGTACAGTTTACAGGAATAATGAAGAAATTAGATGGTGAAGAACTGAAAACTGCCAAAAAAGCTTATCTGAAAAGATTTCCCATCGCAAGCCTCATGAAAACCACATTGTGGGCGATATATCCCGATATGTTGAAATTGACAGATAATCGACTGGGGTTTGGGAAAAAAATAATCTGGAATTCAAGCGATGAAAATTAAGGACTTAGCATAATAGAATTGTATAAATATCTGAAATACAGAAAATTGAAATGTGAATTTATCAGGGTAATAAGCTCTCTCCCTAAAGCGTTTTTTTACAACATGTTACCTTAAAGTGTTTATAACTTTAAATTTTTGTTAATATTATATTCACTGCCTATATCACATTCTTTTTTATTTTCGCTCTTGATTAGCAAAAACCAAATTATGCCTCCGTTGGATTTGGTTTTTTTTATGTTAAACTATTTTGAAATGCATATAAAATAACCGGCAAAATGAACAACAACCCAACAACCCAAAATCTAAGCGAAAAAACAAAACAGGAAAATAACGAAGAAAATCTTTATGGTGATGTTATGAGTGAACGTACATTACCTGAATTGAACTTTGATGAAAAACAAGAAGAAAACAAGAAAAGTGACTCCAGGCCACCTTTAAAGGAAGATTATAAAAAAACATATGAGTATAATGAAGTGCTTGAAAAAGCAACTAAATATTTTGAAGGCGACTCCCTCGCTGCCGGAGTGTGGGTTAATAAATATGCATTAAAAGATTCTGTCGGAAATATCTATGAGCAAACACCGGATGAAATGCACTGGAGAATCGCTAATGAAATTGCTCGCGTAGAAAAAAAATATCCAAACCCGATGCCGGCCGAAAAAGTGTTTGATTTACTTAAAAAATTTAAATATATAGTTCCTCAAGGTAGCCCGATGGCCGGTATAGGCAATCCTTTTCAAATAGGGTCACTCTCAAATTGTTTCGTTATAGGCCATGATTCAAATGCTGACTCATACGGCGGCATTATGAAAATAGATGAAGAACAGGTACAGCTTATGAAAAGAAGAGGTGGTGTTGGGCATGACCTGTCTCATATCAGGCCAAAAGGAAGTACTGTAAAAAATTCTGCTCTGACATCTACCGGACTGGCTCCTTTTATGGAAAGATATTCAAATTCAACCAGGGAAGTTGCTCAGGATGGCAGAAGAGGTGCTTTGATGTTGAGCGTTTCTGTTAAACATCCTGATAGCGAAGACTTTATCGATGCCAAACTTCAGGAAGGTAAAGTGACAGGAGCTAATGTATCCGTTAAGATTACTGATGATTTCATGAGAGCTGTTATTAATTCAAATGATTTTGTCCAGCAATATCCAGTCGAAAGTAATGACCCTAAATCTACAAAGTCTGTTAATGCTAATGCTCTTTGGAATAAAATTGTTCATAATGCCTGGAAGTCTGCCGAGCCTGGAATTCTTTTTTGGGATACTATAACAAGAGAATCAATTCCTGATTGTTATGCTGATCAAGGTTTTAAAACTACATCTACAAATCCATGTGGTGAAATCCCACTTTGTCCTTATGATAGCTGCAGACTATTAGCCATAAACTTATTTAGCTATGTGAAAAATCCTTTTACTTCCTCTGCCAGTTTTGATTATGACTTGTTTAAAGAGCATGTGGGCTACTCCCAGCGTATTATGGATGATATTATTGACCTTGAATTAGAGAAAATTGACGCTATCCTGGCTAAAATTGACTCAGATCCGGAAGGTACTGAAGTGAAAAGGGTTGAAAGGAATTTGTGGGAAAAAATTAAACAAAAGTGTATTGAAGGTAGAAGAACCGGGATAGGTATTACCGCAGAAGGTGATATGCTGGCTGCTTTAGGTTACAGATACGGAGCTGAAGATGCAATTGATTTTTCTGTTAATATTCACAAGGCCCTTTGTCTGGAAACATATCGCTCAAGTGTCTCTCTTGCTGGTGAAAGAGGTTCTTTTCCTTTATACGACAGCAAAAAGGAAGAAGAGAATCCTTTCGTTAAAAGAATCAAAGAAGCAGATCATGAGTTATATGAAAACATGCAAAGAATGGGTAGAAGAAATATCGCTTTGCTTACTATTGCCCCAACAGGAAGCGTGTCGCTTATGACTCAAACAACCTCCGGTATTGAACCTGTTTTTATGGTTGCTTATAAAAGAAGAAAGAAGGTTAATCCTAATGATAAAAATGTAAAGGTTGATTTTGTCGATGAGGTTGGTGACCACTGGGAGGAATTTAATGTGTTTCACCATAAGTTTATTGATTGGTTACGCATTAATGGCTATGATGTTGAAGCTGTTAAACATCTTAAAGATAAAGAACTTAATGAGATTATAGAAAAATCACCTTATTATAAAGCTACTGCAAATGATGTTGATTGGCTGGCTAAAGTTAAAATGCAGGGAGCTGTTCAAAAATGGGTTGAC
>JAWOBS010000334.1:0-18946 GCA_046484145.1 Bacteroidales bacterium | reverse complement strand
GATATCGGCCTGCCGCCCAAGGTAGCCTTTGCCTGCCTGGCGGAAATTATTCTATACACAGCCGACCCACATTCTTTAATGCCATATCTTGGCGGTGGTTTGATAATATCTGTTTTCCTGGGAATTTATTACTGGAGAAAAACACAGGATCAGGAAAGCCTGGGATTCACCACCATGCTGGTTGCCTTAATCACTTATTGTATTCCACTATTAGTTATAACTCAGCCTGAGTGGTTTACCATCCTTGTAGTTGTCACCGTGCTGATACTAACAGAATCCAAGAAGTCATTCGTTGAAATGTCAAGGAAATTTGACAAAGATGAGTTTATCACATTAGCTAAGTTTCTGGCAATTGCAGGTGTAATACTTCCAATAGTGCCAAATGAACCAATTGTTCCTTTTCTTGAGATAACTCCTTTTAATATATGGATCGCTGTTGTTGTAATATCAGGGATTTCCTATTTCAGTTATTTGCTTAGAAAGTTTGTGTTTACAAATTCAGGTATAATAATATCAGCCTTGCTTGGCGGTTTATACAGCAGCACTGCTGTTACAATCATACTCTCAAGAAAGGGCAAGGCATTTGATGACACGCCCGGCCTTTACGCTGTCGGTATTATTTTAGCAATGTCAATGATGTATCTAAGGATATTGATACTAATGTTTATATTTAATAATGAACTTGCATTATACCTGATTCCATATTTTCTAATAATGATATTTGTAACTGCAGCAGTTGCAGGCTTTATTTATTACAAAAACAAAAACAACCTCAGCATTGAAAACGAACCGGATGTTGAACTTGACAGAAACCCTCTGGAATTTAAAGTGGCAATAATTTTTACTTTGCTTTTTATTGCTTTTTCATTTATAACACATTATGTGATAGAATGGTTTGGAATTCAAGGTTTAAATGCTCTTTCATGGGTTGTGGGCGTTTCAGATATTGACCCATTCCTGTTGAACTTATTCCAGGGAAAATTTAATGTGTCTATGAACCTTATAGCAATATCATGCATGCAGGCAATAATAAGCAACAATATTATAAAAACAGTTTATGCTTCCTTTACTGCGGGGCCAAAGCTAAGAAAACTTATTATCGCCGGCATGATGGCCATAACAGGAATTAATGCATTGCTTCTGCTTATTTTATTTTTATAAAAATTATCGATTTATGTCAAATAAAAAAATATTTTTAAACATCATAACAAATGAATAAAGCCAACCGCTCTTTCATTATAATTACTATTGTTATTATAACAGCTATTGCAGCTATCTGGCTAAGTTTAAATCACCTTCAAAAAAAATCTGCTGAGTATTCAGTTGATATGTACAGGCTTGTACCTCCTGATGCTATTGCATTAGTGCATATTAAAGATGTTTTTCATACAATTAATGATATTGACAGTTCATTATTTGAATCCGAAAATATACATCCTAAAGTTTACAAATGCTTCCTGGATTCATTAAATAACAAAGTTGAATTAAAAGAATCACTTTCTGCCAGCCAGTCTTTAATAAGCCTGCATCAAAAACCGGGAGGAAAAATAAATTGCTTGTTTCAAATTAAATTCGAAAAGAAATTATCACAAAGACAGCTAGAAGAAATATTCTTTAGTATTTGCTCGCAGAAAAAATCAAACAATTATAATTACCTCGACGCCCAAATAAATGAAGTAAAAACAAAAAATTCCAAATCATATTACTGGAGCTTGTTTAAAGGAAACTTACTGCTTAGCGCCGACAAACAATTAGTAGAACACAGCATTACTTACTTCTCGTCCGAAAGAGGAATAAACAAAAACAAACAATTAGCAAGCTTAAGAAACACTGCCGGCGCTTTTAGCAATAATCTCTATGTGAATTTTCAAAAAATAAAATCAATAACTCCAAACTCATTCACAACAAAGACATTACCCTTTGGAGTCTTTTCTAATCTTGCCGGATGGGGTGCTTATGATATTACAGCCGATGAAAACTCAATCTCACTAAACGGTTATCTCGCGCAATCTGCCAATAATAATTGCTTTGTAAGTGTTCTTAATAACGAAGAGAAATTTGAGGAAGACATCTTCAATTACATACCGGCTCATACTTCTGTTATTAATATTGTTGGAACAGGCAAAATAACTGATTTCGAAGAAAAGATTAAAGCTTTCTATTCCGGAAGCAATTTCATGGCCAGTTACATGAAAGCTACTTTAAATATTGAAGAAAAAACCAATAATAAGATACAGAAGTTGAAAGATATTCTTTACAATGCCATTGCGTATGGTTTTGCTTATAACCCTGAGACAGAAAAAGAATTTGACTTTGTATTAATCAAAACAACTGATCCTGATGAGCTAATTTCATTCTTTACAGAGGCTGAAAGCTTTTCAAAACCAGAAACCCTTTCTCAAACTAAAAAAGATATCTTCATCAATAATGACAGTTTAAATTTAACATATTATTTATCAGCAGGGCTCATAAAATCTAAGCAGATAGCCTTTGCCGTGAAAGACAGCTTCCTGATTTCAACAAATAGTGAAGAAAATTTATTATTCTACCTTGAAAAACTCAAATACGGCCAGACTATTACATCCAACAAAGGTTTTATGAGCTTTTACAATACTTTTAGCCAAAGGTCAAATTATTTTTTCTACTCTGATTTCCCCTTTACAGAAAAACAACAAGCACTTTTTTTGTCAGATGAAGCTTCTGATTTTATCAATAAGAATAGCATATTTGAGTCAATAAATGACATTGGAATTGATATAATACAGCACAGGGAAAGTTCTTTCTATAATTTAATAACATTAAAAAGAAGCAATGGACAATCGTCATCAATGCAGCCACAAGCATGGGAAACAACTTTGGGAGCCTCTGTAAAGCTTGGGCCATTTCTAACTTTTAACCACAACAACCAGGATAAAGAAATTATTTTGCAAGATGACAACAATCATTTATATCTACTAAATAATCAAGGCCTTATTTTATGGGAAAAAGAAATCTCCGGGCCAATTATGTCTGATATTTACCAGGTGGATATTTACAAGAACAACAAATACCAGTACCTTTTTAACACCAGGAATTATCTGCACCTTATTGACCGTAATGGCAACTATGTGAGAGGCTTTCCAACAAGATTGCAAAGGCCTGCATCAGCAGGAATGGCATTATTTGATTATGAGAATAATAAAAACTACAGAATATTAGTACCGGCTGAAAACAAGCAAATTTATAACTATACAATAGCCGGCAAACCTGTGACAGGATGGAAAAGGCCTGTTACAAATGATACTGTTTTCTCAAAACCTCAACACATTCGGTTTAATAACAAAGATTATATTTTGTTTACTGATAAAAAAGGCAATTTACAAATAACCAACAGAAGAGGCCGGGCCAGGGTAAATGTTCCGGATAATGTTTTAATATCCAAAGACTCACAAATCTATAAAGGTAATTATGAAGATCAGTTTTTCTTTGTAGCAGCAGGAAAAAATGGAGAATTATTTGAGATTTATCCCGATGGAAATATAAATACTATAATAATTGATTCTTTATTTAAAGATCCCGGTTTTGCATATAATCCCAGTGGAGATAATTTCAGCTATGTCTATATGTATAATAACAAACTCTTTGCCTATGACAAATATGGGAAGAAGGCTTTTGACTTTAATGTTCCGGATGGCAACTGCTTCATCGATGAATTAGCTCAAATAAATAATGAATATCATATTCCGATAACAGACAAAAAAAATAATAAATTATATCTTTTAAACAATAAGGGTAAACTGCTTGTTCCTTTTCCACTGGATGGCAATACCGCTTTCATTGTTGATCAAATTGCGGAAAATGACATATACTATATCATTACAGCTTACAATAACAAAATAATTGCTTATAAAAAATAATATTAATGAATTCAATTGAATTATAATATAAAACATAAATTGATGCTTAGTTTTAGCAGATTTTGATGTTTTTTTGGTATTTTTGCTTACTAATAATAAAATGCTATTTTTGAGATTGATTTTAACATACCTGAATAAAACTAAACTATTATGATACAACTAACTAAACTATTGAAACGGCTTATCATCATTTTAATGATGATTCCATTTCTAAATGCATGTGACTATAGCTATCTGGAAATAGAAGAATTACCGGATTATGAATATAGCTCTGTATGGGTTGCCCCGTTGATTAAGTCCAACATGACTATTGAAAGCCTCTTTTTGGAGAGAGAAGACCAAACTGTATTTATTGATGAAGAAGATCTTGTTTGGCTAATATATGAGGGGGAATTGTTTTCTGTTGAAGGACAAGATGCTTATAATATTCCTAACCAGGATATAAATTATACTTTTCAATATGATGGCAGTAAAAAGAATTTATCCAGGGCTGTAGAAACAATTTATTTCAATGCTGACCAAGATGAAGAACTAACAAAGATAATCTTCAGAAGCGGGCAAATGGATATCTCTGCAAGTTGTCCACAGCTTGTTATTGACGGAGTTCAGATTGAAATACTTGCAACTATATTAAACTCTGATGATGGAACGGGAAATCCTATTTCTTTTACTTTCAGCCTTGCCAATGACGCAAATGTCGACCTTAGCGATAATATCCTGAATTTTGGAGCAAGCCAATCTCTTGATGTGCAATTTGATGTAAGTATAGTCTCAGGAAGCCCGGTAAGCGCACCATATACTATTGAAATAAGTCAGCAATTCTCCGATATGGAGTTTTTTGAATTGCGCGGTTACTTAAAACAACGTTCCTTTGCTTTGGGAGCTGATAGCGTGGATTTGGGATTTTTTAAAAATGTTGTTGATGGGGAAATATATTTCGAAGACCCACTTATTGAAATATTAGCCCAGAACTCTTACGGTATTCCTTTTAACATTAATTTTGATGCCTTCTTCTCTGCACATGACGATCAAACAGTAAATGTGACAGGTGTTCCGAATACAGAAGTACCTTCTGTCCCCTGGCTTATCAACCATCCCGCAATAGGTAATCCCGGAGAATTAGTTTCTACCCAGCATGACCTTGATAAGAATAACTCAAATATCCATGAAGTCATGGAAATACTCCCCAGGAAACTTGCTTATGAAGTAACAGGGGAAACAAACCCTGATGGCGATGGCGTTTTAAACCATGTGAGATATGACAGCTACTTCTCTATAGGTGTAACAGTCCACCTTCCATTTCATGGCAGGCTAAACCTTGCAGGATTCCGCGATACTGTTGACCTTGAATTACCTGCAATTGAGCAAGTAGAATGGTTGGAACTTATTGTAAATATTGTTAACGGTATGCCTTTCAGCTCTTACGTTCTGCTTGATGTAGTTGATGAAAATTATAACCTTATAAAAACATTATTTCACCCTGATCAGGCAGTAGTCCTGTCAGCCGATATTGATGAAAATGGTAACGCAACTTCTGCAACCACTGCAACTACAGAGATAAGAATTGACAAAGAAGATCTTGACAACTTTGAAAATGCAAAGTATATAATAGTTAGAGCAAGAGTTACTTCATACGGAGATGGACAAAGAAATATTTATATTTACTCACATGATGAATTGAATGTATATATTGCAGCAAAAGCAGGAATTAATGAAGTAATTGATTTAAAAAACAATAACGCAAAAAAATAAAACACTTGTAATAAAGTATTTTATAAAAATCTAAATCTCTGCCGAAAATGAATAAAATAAAAAAAATAAAAGCCCTTATAATAATTGCTGTCTCAATATTGTTTCTTTCCAATAACAGCTTAAAAGCCCAGCAGTATAATACTATTTACTGGATGAAGGGAATCCCCCAACACGTATATAGCAATCCTGCACATATAACTGACGCAGGCATTTATATTGGAACTCCCGGTTTGTCAAGTATTTATTTCGGATTTGGAAATTCCGGTTTTAAAATATCTGACCTGCTTGTGAAAGATGCCAATAATGATTTCTACTGGGATGAAGCTAATTTTTTGTCCTCACTTAGTGAAAAGAACTTGATGCAATATGACCTGCAGTTCGATGTTCTTGCATTTGGTTTTAAACTTGATAAAAACTATTTCCACTTTAATTTTTCTGAAAAAGTAGGTGTTCAGTTTGGTTATCCCAAAGACTTCTTTCTATTAGCTCTTGAAGGGAATAATTATTTTCTGGAGAATGAAGAAACAGGCACTGCAAATTTCGATGGCCTCGCTCTAAATGCTATTCATTACAGCGAATTTGCACTTGGGTACTCAAGAACTTTAGATGACAAACTGGATGTAGGACTTAAAGCAAAAGTGCTTTTTGGTCATGCTAATGCCCGTTTACATGTTAATGATTTCAGATTTGTTACAAATCCTGAAACATTTGATCTTGGTGTTTATCACGACTTAACTCTTAACACATCATTACCTGTTGAGGTTGGGCCAATTGATATAGACCCTGAATCCGAAAATGATATAGATATTAATTTTGACAATATAGATCCTCTCGACTATGGATTAAATACCAGCAATTTAGGTTTTGCATTTGATATTGGAGGTGTTTATAAGGTTAATGATAAATTCACTGTTGCTCTTAGCGTGCTCGACCTTGGCTATATCAAATGGAACAGTGGTTTGGAAACATATAATCTTACAGGAGAGATAGAATATGACGGTATAGACGCAGGAAACTTATTTGAATATGGCCGAAGAGGTGACGGTGAAGAAGAGGGAGACCCTGTTGATGAAGAAGAAAATGATATGTTTGGCGATCTTCTTAGCGAAGTTGATATTGCATACAATAATGACTCATACTCTTTAATGCTAACTCCAAAGTTTTTTGTATCGGGTAAATATGACATTAGCGATATGCATAATGTGAGCTTATTAGCCAGGGGAAGCATTTTTGAAAATAAACTATATCCTTCTTTTACATTTGCATATAATATTCAGCCTATACGCCCAATTGGTTTCTCACTGGCATATAGTGTTATAAACTACACTTACACGAATGTTGGCTTTGGAATGCATCTTAACTTATACCCATTCCAGTTATATCTTATTGCTGACAACGTTTTTCCTGCAATACAACCTCATACAATGCAGTACTCAACTGTACACCTTGGCATTAATTGGGTTATTGGTTACAGGGAAAAGAAAGATCCTGCAAGGCCTATGTGTACATGGTCATTCTAGGTTATAGTATTAGTTTCTAAAAGGCTGAAACTTCTATTTTTAAATATTTATAATGCTGCATTTATTGAATGCCTGAAATCTTTATCACAGGTGTAATAATTTATGTTTATTCATTACTTTTGTTTGTAAAAGAATTTTATAATTAATAGTTTACAAATGACCGAACATCTTCTCCCCGGATATGCAGGCAGGATATTTATAGTAATAAGCTTCATTGCTGCAGTTATTGCCGCAATTTTTTACCTGAAAGCAACTTATCAAAGCAAAGAACTACAAACTAAGTGGATAAAAAAGGCAGACTACGTATTCTTTCTTCAATTTGTGTCCATTCTTATATCAGGGATAATTCTTTTATTTCTGCTTATAAACCGATATTATGAATACAAATATGTATGGATTCATACTGAAAACAGCCTGAGCATTGAATACCTGGTATCTGCCTTCTGGGCAGGACAGGAAGGGAGCTTTTTATTCTGGGCTATTTGTCAGGCAGTATTTGGTTTGCTGATTATTAAATACGGGCGCGACTGGAAGCCATACCTGATGACTATCATTTCTTTATCACAGGCTTTTATGGTGTCAATGCTTCTGGGAATAAATTTGGGAACATTAAATATTGGCATGAGCCCTTTCCTGCTTTTAAAAGAAGCTACAGAAAATATCGGCAATCCGTTTTTCTCAAATCCTGATTATATAAAGCAAATTACTGATGGTAATGGTTTAAACCCGTTATTAAGAAACTTTTGGATGTTATCCCATCCACCTGTATTATTTATAGGCTTTGCAGCATTATTAATCCCCTTTGCATATAGCATTGCCGGCTTATGGAGAAAAAAATATACCGAATGGATTAAGCCTGCACTGCCATGGACAATAATAAGCTTATTCTTCCTGGGGGCAGGTATAATGCTGGGAGGTGTATGGGCGTATGAATCATTAACTTTCGGTGGATTTTGGGCATGGGACCCCATTGAAAACGCTTCACTGGTGCCCTGGCTGATACTTATAGCAGCATTGCACTTCATGTTAATTACCAATAAAAAGAAAACTTCTCTTTTTCCAACTTTTATCTTTACGAGCTTATCTTTTATTTTTGTCTTGTATTCTACTTTCCTTACCAGAAGTGGTGTACTTGCAGAAACATCTGTCCATTCATTCGGAAATGACGGAATGGGAAATCAGATACTTTTTTATATCTTGACATTTTTTATTATTGCTGCATATTTTATAATAAAGCACAATAAAAAGCTCCAATCAAAGAAAAGCTCAGAGCTTTTCTCCAGAGAATTTTGGCTCTTCATTGGCAGCCTTGTTTTGATATTGGCAGCTTTTCAAATTGTATTCACAACATCGATACCCGTATTTAATAAACTTTTTGGCCTTAACCTGGCTCCCCCTGTTAATGTTATTGAACATTACAATAAATGGCAAACCCCTTTCGCAATTGCTATTGTTTTATTAATTGGGATAAGCGGGTTTTTAAAATGGGAAAATAATTCTCTGAAAAGCTTTTTAAAAGATATTTGGTTTTCTGTGCTTATGGCAATGATTGTATGGATTATAAGCTTATTGTTTTACCCTGTTAAAACTGTTTTATACAATTTGATGTTGCTATTGGCACTATTTGCATTTTTCAGCTCACTTGACCATCTGCTGAGACACAAAAGAAAATATGTAAAAAACGCAGCAGCTATTACTCATCTTGGATTTGCTCTTTTCATTATTTCTGTCGTTTTGTCTTTTTCTAATAAAGAAGTTATTAGCAAAAATACCAGCAACTATCCTTTGGGTGGCAATTTTTCAGAACAGGAAAATTTATTGCTTATTAAGGATAAAATTCTTCCCATGGGTGATTATCATGTTGTTTATAAAAGCAATGATGCATCAGGTGACAGAATTACTTACCGGCTTGATTTTTTGAAGAAAAATAAGGATGATCAGTTTTACAAAGTTTTTAGCAGTTATCCTTCAATATTATTAAATGAGAAAATGGGTAATGTTTATGAGCCATACGCTAAAATATTTCCATTAAAGGATATTTTCACATATATAACATTTGCAGAACCTCATTTAGATAAAAACGGACGATTTGCTGAACCTGACGCTGAGTATAAGATTAAGGTCAATGATACCATAACTATCAATAATAATTATTTAGCTCTAACAGATATTACAACAAATATTAGTGATAACAGCAGTGATTTTGAAAATGTCATAGTCACATCACACCTGGAATTAATAACTCACTTTGGTGAATCATTTAAAATCTCTCCAAAATATCAAATTAAAGCAGATGAAGAGATATTTCATGATGCGAGCATTGAAGAGCTAAATACAACTTATCGCCTGAAAAGTATTTCAGAAGAACCTTATACTGTAGTAATAGAAACTTATACAGGTAGTGAGGAGTTTATAATCATAAAAACAATAATATTTCCCTTTATTAATTTATTATGGCTCAGTTTGATAATTATGCTAAGCGGAATATTAATGTCATTCAGAAACAGGTGGAAGAATCAAAGAAAATCGCAATAATTGGTTTCGTTTTTTGTTTAAGACAATAAAAAAACAAGGCTTATGGAAACAAAAAGCATAGACAATATTATTATAATAGGTGCAGGAAATGTAGCTACACATTTGTCTAAAGCATTTCTTAAGGCTAATAAAAAAATACTTCAGGTTATCAGCAAAACCACAGAATCAGCAAAGGAATTAGCAAGTATTTGCAATTGCTCATATACAAATAATTTGCAGGATATAAAAGCAGGTGCTGACCTTTATCTCATTGCTGCAAGCGACAAAGCAATAAAAGAAATTGCATCGGCTTTCCCTCACAAAGGCTCTTTAACAGTGCACACTAGTGGAAGCATGCCTATGGAGCTTTTAAAAAGCACCGGCAGTAATTATGGCATTTTTTACCCGCTGCAAACATTTACGAAAGACATACCTCTTAATTATGACAATATACCTTTTTGCCTTGAAGCAAGTTCTGAAGAAAAATTGGAAAAACTAAAAAAACTTGCCGGTGAAATATCAAATAATTTATACGAGATAAACTATGAACAGCGCCAGATGCTGCATGTTGCTGCAGTTTTTGCCTGCAACTTTACTAATCACATGTATAGTATTGCAAATAATATTCTTCAAAAAGATAAATTATCATTTGAAATTCTAAGGCCACTGATTGAAGAAACTGCAAAAAAAGTTAAATCTTCATATCCAAATGAAGTTCAAACCGGCCCGGCAGTCAGAAACGACAAAGAAACCATTGACAAACATATGGAAAAACTGAATATGTTTGAAGATTACCAAAAAATTTATACTTTTATAACCGAAAGTATTCAAAAAGAGATTGACAGTAAAAAGAGGGATAATAATTAATGAGTAACTACAAAAAGCTACTTCTATCAGTAAAAACATTCATTTTTGATGTTGATGGCGTAATGACTGATGGCATTGTTATTCTGTCTCCTGATGGAGACATACTCAGAACTATGAATGTTAAAGACGGATATGCACTTCAACTTGCTGTCAAAAAGGGATATCAAATCATAATTATTACCGGAGGCCGCTCAGAACTTGTAAGAGCAAGATTCACAAACCTGGGCATTGAACACATTCATCTGGGGATAAACAACAAACATGAACTTTTTGAGCAATTGGTTGAAGATCTTAAGCTTGACAAAAGTAATATCCTTTATATGGGCGATGATATCCCGGACTATAATATAATGAAAGAAGTTGGGATACCTACCTGCCCTGCTGACGCAGTAGAAGAAGTAAAAAAAATTTCAAAATATATCTCATATTACAATGGAGGAAAAGGTTGCGTAAGAGACGTAATCGAACAAGTTATGAAAGTTCAAAAAACATGGTTTGATGATGATAGTTTTCTGTGGTAATTTTCACTCTTATAATAAATAACATGATAGCTTATTTAAAACTTTTTCGTTGGCAAAACTTGTTAATTATTGTTTTCATACAATACTTGCTCAGATATTGCATCATTGAACCAATACTTATTAATGAAGGCTATTCTTTAGGCCTTTCAAATCTTGATTTCTTCCTGCTTGTATTGGCCACTGTACTTGTTACAGCCGCAGGATATGCTATAAATGATTATTTCGACCTGAAAACTGACAGAATAAACAAACCTCATAAAATAATCCTTGGAAAGAAATTATCAAGGCGAAAAGCAATATTCTTTCATACATTACTTAATATAATAGCCGTTTTAATTGGTATTTACCTGGCATATAGAGTAAACTTCTGGTCACTTTCGGCTATTTTTGTTGTAATACCTACGCTTCTTTGGTTATACTCTATAAGATATAAGCGCAAATTTTTTATTGGGAACTTAATTATCAGTCTGCTGGCTGCTTTTGTTATTGTAATTGTCTGGGTTTTTGAATTTCACGCTATTGCTTTAAAGCCGGGTATAGATGTAAGCTTGCTTAGAGAAAAAACCGGCCTTATAAGTGATTACGTGAAAATATTTGCGCTGTTTGCCTTCCTTGTAACATTGCTTAGAGAGATTGTAAAAGATATAGAAGATATTAAAGGTGATGCCAAAATAGGATGCAAAACAATTCCTATAGTTTCCGGCGTAAGGCAGTGTAAAAATATTCTGATTATACTCACTATTGTTATAATAGTCTTTACGGGTTATTTCCAGGTGCTAATGCTGAGTTTGGGAAACCCATATAATTTATTATTTCTGTACGTTTTACTCACTGTTCAGATACCCCTTATACTTACAATCAATAAAATCCATATCGCAAAAGAAAAACTTGACTATCATATAATTAGCAGACTTGTAAAATTCATTATGATAACAGGTATTTTTTCAATGTTTTTGTTATACTTCTACTTATCTATAAATGAAGTTTTTTGAAAAGGCTAAACAGTTTGATATAATACTTGGATCCAACTCCCCTCGAAGGAAACAACTCTTGCTGGAGAGTGGCATCCCTTTCAGGGTAATGCCCAATAACAGTAATGAAAATTTTCCTGAAAATCTTAGCCCCTCAGAAATAGTAACATATCTGAGTAAAAATAAAGCAAAATCTTATAAAGAGGAGCTTAAAAAGACAGGAGTAATTGTAATAACTGCAGATACCATTGTTGTAAACGGTTCTCAGATACTAAACAAGCCAGCCGACAAAAAAGAAGCAATCAAGATGTTACAAAACTTATCAGGCAATACTCATGAAGTCATTACAGGAGTTACTATTTCTACAATAAATTCTGAACAAAGCTTTTATGACAAAACTCTTGTTAGTTTTGCAACACTGGATGATGAAGAAATTCTTCACTATATAGAATCCTGCAAGCCTTTTGACAAAGCAGGCTCATATGGCATCCAGGAGTGGATAGGCATTATTGGCATTGAAAAAATCAGCGGTTCATTCCACAATGTTGTAGGATTGCCGGTACATAAAGTTTACTCAGTAATTAAGAGTATTGTTTCAGCATGATAATCTAGCTTCTTCTTCCCAGGAATATCCAGATATAATAAAGAAGAGTTGCGAGTGACCCTAAAGCCGCAACCACATAAGTTGTAGCTGCCCATTTCAAGGCATCTTTTGCATAAGTATGTTCTTTGCCCGAAGTCAATCCGGTGTTTTCAAGCCAGACAAGGCCTCTCTTTGTGGCATTGAATTCTACAGGCAGCGTAATAAAGCTAAACAGTGTTGTTAAGCCAAACATTACTATCCCTCCAAGAAGTATAGCCGGAAACGATTCCACAGTTATTATACCAATCAATAATATCCATTGCATATACCTTGAACTAATACTTACCACGGGCACTAAAGCCGATCTCATTTTCAAAAAAGAATAAGCCTTTGCATGTTGCACAGCATGTCCGCACTCATGAGCAGCAACTGCTGCTGCTGCTATATTTCTACCATGATAAACATC
Source organism: Bacteroidales bacterium (assembly GCA_046484145.1). Taxonomy (GTDB): domain Bacteria; phylum Bacteroidota; class Bacteroidia; order Bacteroidales; family UBA7960; genus PWND01. The sequence goes on along the minus strand of JAWOBS010000334.1, from coordinate 5,856 downwards.
CTTACTAAGATTTATTGTCCTGTCAACAGGATTATAATGATCAGTCAAACGCCCCTGAGTGCTTATAACCTTTACATTATTTATACCATTATCATATAGCATTTTTTCGGCTACTTCCCGCCCACTTAATCCCGAGCGCAATGGTTCGCGGGAGTATTTGGCAAAGCGAGCTTTTAATGTACTGGATACTAAATAACTTATCAGTACAAAAACACCAAAAATTATCAAAATTCCTATCATAATTGTTTTCCTATTTTAATTATTATCCAAATCAAATTATCAAAAAGCACACCATAAGCAGGAATATGACAATTTGTCCGCAGTTAAAAAAATGTAAAATCATTTTTCGCACAAGGGCATTTTTAAGATAATTTTGTAAAAAAAATATTATGGAAACAAAAGCCCCAAAAAAGAACATTTTCAGAAAAATTGCTAGCTATTTCCTCCAGGGATTTCTTTACATTGCTCCTATTAGCATAACTGTATATGTTATCTACATTTCAGTTGAGTTTTTAGACGGCTTAATACCTGCTGCATTTCCCGGCCTGGGAATACTATTAATTTTTGCAGGAATCACCCTTATAGGTTTCTTAGGGTCTTTTCTTATAAGAAGCCCTTTTTCCTATTTGTTTAATAAACTTGTTGATCAAATTCCAATTGTAAAGATTCTTTACTCATCAATAAAAGACTTAATGTCAGCTTTTGTTGGACAAAAGAAAAAGTTTACCGAGCCGGTAATGGTTTTAATGAATAAGGAAAACAAAGTTTACAAATTAGGTTTTATTACTGAAAAAGATTTATCTGTAATCGGCCTTGGCAGCGATATGGTAGCTGTTTACCTGCCTCACTCCTATAACTTTTCCGGAAATTTATTTGTTGTTGCCGCTGAAAGCGTTACTCCTATCAAAGCGCCATCAGCAGAGATAATGAAATTTATTGTTTCCGGTGGCGTTACAAAAGTCTAATTATTTAAAATATTTACTTGAATAAATTCTAATTCTTAATAGCTTTGCCAAAATTATAAATATGCAAAAACCAACAATATTAATAACAAACGATGATGGAGTAATGGCTCCGGGTATACGTCACCTGATAAAATTTATGTGTGAATTAGGCAATGTAGTTGTAGTAGCCCCGGACAAACCACAAAGTGGGATGGGCCATGCAGTTACTATTAGTAATCCTTTAAGACTTGAAAAGATAACATCAACTAATAAGCATGAAGAATATAGTTGCAGTGGTACACCTGTTGATTGCGTTAAGCTGGCTGTTAACCAGGTTTTGAATAAAAAACCTGATCTATTGGTAAGCGGAATTAATCACGGGTCAAATGCCTCAATAAATGTTATATATAGCGGTACTATGTCAGCAGCAATTGAAGGTTCTATGGAAAACATACCTTCTATTGGATTTTCTTTGATGGATAGTAGCTACGATGCCGATTTTAATTCAGCTAAAAAGTATATCCAAAAAATAGCAAAGAGTGTATTGAAAAACGGTTTAATGGCGGGTACCTGCCTTAATGTTAATATACCTGCAGTTAATGAAAAAGAACTTAAAGGCATAAAGATATGCAGACAGGCTAAAGGTAACTGGGAAGAAGAATTCGACCACAGGAAAGATCCCAGGGGAGGCGACTATTACTGGTTAACCGGCAATTTTAAAGTATATGAAAATGGCAATAACACGGATTACTGGGCGCTGAACCATAACTATATATCAGTAGTGCCTGTTCATTTTGACTTTACTGCACACGACTTTTTATTAGAATTAAACAGCTGGAAATTAGATGATTAAAAAAAACTCAAGCAAACTAGGCATTTTAATTGGCTTTGGCCTGCCTGCAATTATATACGGATTAGGGTTATTAATTGGGCTAATCGCCGGAATTAATATAATTTATATTACCCCTGAAACCAGTAAAATAGTTAATAATTCAAACCTGATGTTGATATCTGTATTCGCTAATATGCTGCCATTCAGGTATTATATGGTAAACCTAAAATATGAAAAAACCGGGAAACCAATATTGATAGCCACTATTGTTTATGCTGTTGTATTTTTCTATTTTTATTTATAAAGAAATTATTTTAGCAGAAAGCTAGTAAGAAAAATTAATTTGAATGAGATATTATATCATCGCAGGTGAAGCTTCCGGAGATTTACACGGTTCAAATTTGATAAAACAATTAAGCGCCCTTGATGAAAAGGCAGACTTCAGGTTCTGGGGCGGCAATAATATGATGGAAGCAGCAGGCAAAAAAGCTGTTAAACATATCAAAGAGCTGGCTTTTATGGGTTTCCTGGAAGTATTGCTCAACTTAAGAACAATACTCTCAAATATCACGTTTTGCAAAAAGGATATTCTAAAATACCAACCTGATGCCCTTATCCTAATTGATTACCCCGGATTTAACCTCAGGATAGCAAAATTTGCAAAGGCAAAAGGGATAAAAGTAATTTATTATATTTCACCTCAAATATGGGCATGGAAACAATCACGGGTAAAATCTATCAAAAAGAATGTTGATAAAATGCTCGTAATCCTGCCATTTGAAAGAGAATTTTATGAAAAATTCGGATTTGAAGCCGATTTTGTGGGCCATCCGCTTATAGATGCAATAGAAAAAAATAAGCTTGGCAGCGACATCGAAAAATTCAAAAGCACGTACAATCTTAATGAAAAACCAATAGTGGCATTACTGCCTGGTAGCAGAAAACAGGAAATATCTAAAATGCTGAATATAATGGCAAAAACTGTTAAGTACTTTCCTGATTATCAGTTTGTAATTGCCGGCTTATCCGGACATCCTGAGAAAACATATAGGCTTTGTAATAAAGAAAAAAATATCAGGATAATTTATGACAAGACTTATGAATTACTGAATTATAGCTATGCAGCATTTGTAACATCAGGAACAGCCACGCTGGAAACAGCATTGTTTAATGTTCCCCAGATTGTTTGTTATAAAGGGGGGCTGTTATCTTATTTAATTGCAAAAAGACTTGTTAAAATTAATTTCATTTCTCTTGTTAATATTATAATGAATAAGGAAGTTGTAAAGGAATTAATACAAAATGACTTTAACGTGAAAAAACTTACCGGCGAAGCAAGAAAATTATTGTATGACAAGCAATACAGGCAGGAGATTATGGATGATTATAAAAAACTTGAAAAATTACTTGGTGGTAAAGGTGCATCTGAAAATGCAGCAAATTTAATTTATAAATATTTAAAATAAAAATGCGGAATTTAGCTTATTTGTTGTTCTTTTTATTGGCTTTCAGTATAGAAAGCATTGGACAAAATAATTTTACACTACCGGAAAAAATTGATGTAAGTATTTTCTCAGGCAGCCTTATAAAAGACATCAGCTTTACTAACCTGGAAGGCCGTTATTATATTTATTCAGAAAATGAAGAACAGGAATTAGCAATAAGAAAATTTTCGTCAGTCAGAGTGCAGGCTAAAAATGACACAGTGCAGGTTTTAAGAATGGATACTGTTGTTTTTGCAGCAAAAAAAGTGTACTTATCCGGACATGGATTCAATAATTATCTACTAATCAATCCTTTAGCAACCGACCTGCCTTTTAGAATCTATGATGATGATATTATTATTACTGCAAGTGAGAGTAATATAAAGCTTATTAATCATGTTGCACTGGAAAAATATGTCGCTGCAGTGGTGCAATCGGAATCCGGTTTTCTAAGGCATCCGGTTTACTATGAAGTGCAGGCAACAATAGCAAGGACTTACGCTTTAAAAAATATTAACCGGCATGCACATGAGCAGCATAATCTCTGCGACCGCGTTCACTGCCAGGCATATTATGGAAAAACTTCTTATCAACCAATAATCGATGCAGTCAATAATTCGAAAGGAACCATTATTGTAGATGAGAATAATATGCCGGTCAATACCGTTTATCATGCCAATTGTGGGGGTGAAACTATTAACTCCGAAGATCTTTGGGGTAGCCCCTTACCATATCTCAGAAGTGTTAAAGACACATTTTGTCTCAATAGTCCGGGCGCAAACTGGCAAATGAAAGTCAATGCTAAAGAAGTATATGATTTTATTGAAGACAATTTTAATATTAAACTTGAAGAAAAGGAATTAAGCTATATTCAAAATTTCTATCAAAATTCCAGAAAACTATTTTTTGATGAAACACAGCTAATACACCTGAAATATATCAGGGAGCAGTTTGGATTAAGATCAACATTCTTTTCTGTTGCATTAGAAAATGACTCTTTAATATTTAACGGCAGAGGATTTGGACACGGTGTCGGGCTTTGCCAGGAAGGTGCAATGAGAATGGCTGAATTGGGATTTTCTAAAGATTCTATTATAAAATATTTCTATTATAACGTAAATTTAATCAACTTAGAAGATAATTTTCGGTAATAATTAAATATTTTTTTGTATTTTGCGCCGCATGTACATCCATCAGGCGCAAATACCATTGGTAAGAATTGCTATTCCTTTTATTGCAGGAATTCTGCTATCAATTACTACTGGCTTAAAAATCAATGGCCCGGTTTTCTACTCAACTTCATTATCATTACTACTCCTCCTCTTCCTGATAAACAAATATGCTACAGATTATAAATATAAAAATCTCTATGGCATTGCTTTGTGTGTACTTTTATTATTGCTCGGCATGAAGATTTGCCAGCAATATAATCAATTAGAAAACCCAAATCATTTCAGCTATTATGGCAACCGGGATGATTATGCATTGCTGCAACTAACTTCACCCGTATCAGAAAAGCCAAATTCATTTCAACTCAAAGCAAAGGTTACATCAATAGCAAATGATTCAATGTGCAATTCTGTGAGTGGAAATATTATAATATACTTAGAAAAATGCCCTGATGCAGAAAAGCTAAAATATGGCGACATAATAATAACAAAAAATGATTTTCAAGAAACACGCCCTCCTTCAAACCCAAACGAGTTTAATTATAAACGATTTTTAGCATATAGCAATATTCACCACCAGGCATATCGCAGGAGTGACGATTGGCAATTCACAGGCAAAAATTCCGGAAACCATTTTATAAAAGCTACTCACAAGCTAAGGGACAAATCATTGGAAATTTTAAAAAGCAATAATATATCAGGAAAGGAATATGCTGTAGCTTCTGCATTAGTTTTAGGATACCGGGAATATTTGGATGATGAACTTAGACAGGGATTTGCCGGTGCGGGTGCAATGCATGTTTTATGCGTTTCCGGCCTGCATGTGGGTATAATTTTCCTGATACTAAACACAGTATTCGGCTTTTTAACTAAAATAAAACGGGGAGAGATTATTAAAGCTTTAATAATAATTCTTATTATATGGTTATACGCAGCTATTACAGGATTTTCACCCTCAGTTCAGAGAGCCTCTACAATGTTTACATTTATGGCGATTGGAAGCAGCATTAAAAGAAAAACCAATATCTATAATACCCTTGCAGCCTCGGCCTTGTTTCTTCTAATTATCAATCCATACCTTATAACAAAAATTGGTTTCCAATTGTCATACCTGGCAGTTATAGGAATTGTGGCATTACAGCCCGCGTTTTATAAACATATAATTTTCAAAAATAAAATACTGGATAAAGCATGGGCTATTATAACCGTTTCTGTTGCAGCACAACTGGCAACAGGGCCACTGGGAATATATTACTTCAATCAGTTTCCGAATTACTTTATATTGACAAACCTTGCAGTAATTCCATTGGCAAGCCTGATAATTTATGCTGCACTGTTTGTAATAATACTTTCACCGATTCACATACTGGCTTCATTATTCGGCAGGATTTTATCCTTTTGCGTAAAAATTCTTAACTATATTGTGG
>JAWOBS010000274.1:0-11706 GCA_046484145.1 Bacteroidales bacterium | reverse complement strand
ATGTGTGGAAATGGAGGCCGCTGCATAGCCGCATTTGCTTTTAGCAAGGGATACAAGACTGAAAATATTAATTTTGAAGCAATTGACGGCGAGCATAATGCTACTTTAGAAGAGTCAGGACTGGTTAATCTCAAAATGCAAAATGTATCCAATTTTGAAAAATTCAACCGCGCATATATTGTTAATACCGGTTCTCCGCATTATGTGGAGTTTGTTGAGGACCTGAATAATTTTGATGTTTACACAAAAGGTAAGGCAATAAGACATGACAGTAAATTTGAGCCAAAGGGTACAAATGTAAATTTTGTAGAAATTATAAACAATGAATTATTTGTCAGAACATTTGAAAGAGGCGTTGAAAACGAAACATTGTCGTGTGGGACAGGTGTTGTTGCATCAGCAATTGCTGCACGTCTAAAAGGTTTTTCTGCTGAATCAGATAGCTATAAAATAATTACAAAGGGTGGCGTTTTAAATGTTAAATTCACACTAAGTAATAATGAAAATGAATTTGTGGATGTCTGGTTAAAAGGGCCGGCAGAGAAAGTTTTTAAAGGAACTTATAACTCTTGACAAATGACTAAAACATAAAAATATTATTATTTTGGTGTGCAATTTTATAATTATAATTGCAGAAAAAACAAATATGCAAAAGGGTTGCTTCTTTACAAATATCCCAATAGCACATATTTTAATAAATAAAACAACAAACAGATGAAAAAATTACAAGGAAAAAAAATACAATTACGAGCAATGGAGCCTGCAGACATTGATTTTCTTTATGAGGTTGAAAATGATACTGATATATGGACTGTTAGCAATACGAATTCGCCATTTTCATTATTTTACCTGGAACAATATGTAAAAAACAGCCACAACGACATTTATTCCGAGAAACAGCTAAGGTTAATTATAGAAACTACTACCGGGAAACCTGTTGGATGTATTGATTTGTTCGAATTTGACCCTAAGCACCTGAGGGCCGGAATAGGAATTTTAATCACTGCAAAAGAAAGAAAAAAAGGATATGCCTCAGAAGCACTCGATATTCTAATTAACTATTCTAAAGAAATGCTTTTTCTAAACCAACTGTTTTGCAATATTGATGAAGATAATAAATTAAGTATTAAGCTCTTCCAGGATAAGGGTTTCGAAATAACCGGACAAAAAAAGAAATGGCTCAGAAGGCCGGATGGCTTTAAAGATGAATACTTCCTGCAACTTATTTTTTAACTTATTAATTTTTACAGATTAGCAATGACAGAAGAGATTAACAGAAAAAACAAACCTAAATCGGTTCTAAAAAAAATAATAAAATCAGTGTTGATTATTGCAGCACTGGCAATAATTATAGCTTCTTTTCTTTTATACAGATATGCTTTTATGCCAAATGTCAACCTGGCCAAAGCTGAAACTACCTATGTTTACATACCATCGGGCAGCACTTATCAGGATGTACTTGAGATTCTGTCTGAAAACAATATTCTTAAAAACACAAAAACTTTCAAATGGCTTGCAGAGCAAAAGAATTATCCCAATCATGTTTACCCCGGCAAATATAAAATTGAGGATGATATGGACAATAACAGCCTGATAAATATGCTCAGGTCAGGCGAACAACAAACAATAAATTTAATATTCACAAACATAAGAACTAAGGAACAACTCGCAGGACACATAGCTAAGAGAATTGAGGCCGATTCTGTTTCAATAATAAATATGCTAAATAATGATTTAGTTATGCAAGAGTATGGCCTGGAAGCTGAAACTGCCGCCTTGCTTTTTATACCAAATACTTATGAGTTTTTCTGGAATACCTCAGCAAAACAATTATTAGACAGGATGCACCGTGAATATCAAAATTTCTGGAATACAGACAGGATTAGCAAAGCCCGTGAACTAAATTTCACACCTCAACAAATTGGTATATTGGCCTCAATTGTTCAGCAAGAAACTATACATCCTGATGAAATGGATATTATTGCAGGTGTGTATATTAACAGGTTAAAAAAAGGAATACCTCTGCAGGCTGATCCTACCATTGTATATGCACATGGAGATTTTGCTATAAAAAGAGTGCTTAAAAAACATCTGGATAGCGATTCTCCATATAACACTTATAAAAACCGGGGCTTACCACCGGGGCCAATTAGTATTCCCACTCCTACCGCTATTGACAAAGTATTAAATTATAAAAAGCATGATTATCTCTATTTTTGCGCCAATGATGACTTTAGCGGATATCATGTTTTTTCACGAACCTATCAGCAACACTTGATAAATGCAAGAAAATACCAAAAGGAGCTAAACAAGCAAAACATAATGAAATAGCACCGGATTGATTTTATCAAAAGTATTATATCTTTGAAGCAAATTTTTAAAATGTCGCATGACATCTGAAAAATATTTATAAGAACACATTATTACAATAACCTAAATACAAGAGTATGATTAAAATAAAATTTGGAACAGATGGCTGGAGGGCAACAATAGCAAAAGAATTTACAACGGATAATGTTGCTAGAATTAGCCAGGGTGCAGCTCAATGGCTATTAGAAAAAAATGATAATTTATCTGTTATAATTGGACATGATACCCGATTTGGCGGCCCAATTTTTGCAGAAACCGCCGCAAAAATATTTCTTAAAAACAATATTAAAGTTCTGCTTGTCAAAGGTTTTGTCTCAACTCCTATGATATCAATGGGAACAAAAGAATACAAGGCAGGCCTGGGAGTTATTATTACCGCCAGTCATAATCCTTATAAAGATAATGGTTACAAACTAAAAGGACACTATGGCGGGCCTCTTATGGAAAATGATATTCATGATGTTGAAAATTTAATTCCGGATAGCTGCGAATATGATATTGATAAAATATCTTTAAAAGATTTCGAGGATAAAGGGCTATTAGAATATGTTGACCTTGAAAGCATGTATTGCGATTATCTTGAAGAAAAATTTGACCTTGATCTTATCAGAAAGTCAAAAATGAATTTAGCTTTTGATGCTATGTATGGATCAGGACAAAATGTTATGAAAAAGCTTTTTCCTGATATTAAACTTCTTCATTGTGAGCATCAGCCTTTGTTTGGATATATATCCCCGGAGCCGCTCCTGAGAAATCTCAAAGAAATGTCTGAAACAATTAAAGAATCAGGAAATATTGATTGTGGACTTGCAGTTGATGGCGATGCTGACCGCATTGCAATGTTTAATCACAAAGGTGAATACATTGATTCTCATCATATTATTTTGTTGCTCATTCATTACCTGTATAAATACAAAAAAACCACTGGAAAAGTTGCAACCGGCTTCTCTTCTACACAAAAAATAAAAAAATTATGCAAGCTTTACGATCTTCCTTTGGAAATTGTAAAAATAGGATTTAAGCATATTTGCGGATTGATGCTAACCGAGAACGTCCTCGTTGGTGGAGAAGAATCAGGAGGAATTGCTGTATCAGGCCATATTCCGGAACGTGATGGTATTTATAATGGAATATTAATATGGGAATTTTTAGCTAAAACCGGCAAATCACTGCAGGAAATAATTGAAGAGATTTATGAGCTCACAGGTTCTTTCGCTTTTGAAAGATCCGACCTTAGAATTCCTGAAGAAGAAAAACAAAGGATAGTAAAGAATTGCAAGGATGGTGCTTATAAGAGCTTTGGAAAATATAAAGTTGATAGAATTGAAACACTTGATGGCTTTAAATACTATTTTAACGATGATGAGTGGCTGATGATTAGGCCGTCGGGCACAGAACCTGTATTACGTACATATGCTGAATCCAAAACAAAACAACAGGCTCTTGACATTCTTAAAGCAGGATATGATACGATTATGCAGAAATAAGACAATCATAATTCTATTTAGCCTGTTTTTAGTAAATAATGTTTCTTTTGCCGGTGATTTTTCAATACAAAACTCTTTAGAGAAAGATAGTATTAATCAATCACGCTTGATATTTGTTGGCTCATCAATGGCCACAGCATACGTGGCTTCATTAATCCTGCTTGACCAGGCATGGTATAAAGACTTTCCCAGGTCTTCATTCCATTTTCATGATGATAATAAAGACTGGCTGCAAATAGATAAACTTGGGCATTCTACAACTTCATACTATTTAAGTAACATAAGCTTCAAAGCATACAAATGGGCAGGATTAAACAATAATCAAGCAGCAATTTGGGGAGGAGTTTCCGGATGGATATTTCTTAGTGCAATTGAAATAATGGATGGATTCTCATCGCAATGGGGCGCTTCTTCGGGTGATATAATCGCTAACACGGCAGGAGTAGCACTTTTTGCCTCACAGCAAATCCTATTACAGGATCAAAAGATTAAACTCAAATTTTCTTTTAGTGATAGTGGACTTTCGAAGTACAGGCCGGACTTGCTAGGCTCTAACCTTGCAGAAAACATTCTAAAAGATTACAACGGGCAAACCTATTGGCTGTCATTTAATTTAAATTCTCTTACCGGAAATGACTCTAATATTCCTCAGTGGTTAAATCTCGCTGTTGGTTATGGAGCATATGGAATGCTGGGGAGCTCGTCAAACCCGGATTATTTAAACGGCCGGTCCCTGCCCTATTATGACAGAACAAGACATTGGTATTTATCACCTGATATTGATTATAGTAAAATCAATACAGATTCAGAAGTCTTGAAAAGCATTTTCGCCCTGTTTGACTTTATTAAGATGCCTGCACCGGCAATAGAATACAGCAAAAAACATGGATTCACTTTTCACTTTATGTTTTTTTAAAAAAGTAACACCAAAACTTCCTGTGATTCTAAATTTTGTTAAATAAATTATTTGGAATAGTTTCCTATGTAAATTGTCATTAACTTTCGTTGTTATTTCAAAATCAATATAATATGAAAACACGAACATACCTCCTGTTAAGCTTTCTGATACTTTCTTTTTTTGTAACAAATAAAGCTTTTGCTCAAAAAGAAAAACTTACATCTCCTGAGAAATTCTATGGATTCACTCCCGGAGACGACAGAAAATTAATATCCTATTCAGAACTGACAGACTACCTCTTTCTTCTGGAGAAAGAATCGTCAATGATTAAAATGCAGCATATAGGAAATTCGCCTTTGGGCAAGCCTATGTATATTGCTTTTGTATCATCAGCGAAAAATCTTAACAGTCTGGATAAATTAAAAGATATCAATAAAGAGCTGGCACTAAACCCAAAAATAAAAGAAAGTGCAAGAAAAAAGATGATATCAGAAGGAAAGACATTTTTGCTCGCGACAATGTCAATGCACTCCAACGAAGTAGGCCCCTCACAATCAGTGCCACTTATGATATATGAGCTCATTTACATGAGGTATGAAGAAGTAAAAGAGCATCTTGAGAATGTTGTATTGATGATCGTCCCTAGTCATAACCCAGATGGTATGGATATGATGGTAGAAAACTACAGGAAAAATCTGGGAACACCGTATGAAGGAAGTGGATTGCCAAGAGTATATCACAAATATGTCGGGCATAATAATAATAGGGATTTTTTGTCTCTAACCCAGGAAGACACAAGAGCTATTGCAGATATTTATAATTTGGACTGGTACCCGCAGGTAATGATAGAAAAACATGAAATGGGCATAACTGCTCCGAGATACTTTGTGCCGCCTAGCCATGACCCTATTGCAGAAGTAATTGACGAAGGAATATGGAACTGGACAAAAGTTTTTGGTTCTAATATGGCAAAAGACATGACGGCCAGAGGGCTAACAGGAATCACGCAAAGCTACCTCTTCGATGACTACTGGCCGGGGTCAACGCAAACCAGCTCATGGAAAAATGTAATCAGCATGCTCACTGAATCAGCCAGTGCAAAAACAGCCACACCTGTTTTTGTTGAAAAAAGTGAAATCAAGGTTTGGGGAAAAGGGCTTTCAGAATACAAAAAGAGTATTAACATGCCGGTTCCATGGGAAGGTGGTTGGTGGCGTTTATCTGATATTGTCAGGTATGAAATTGAATCTGTTTTTTCTCTTGTAAAAACCTCAAGTATATATAAAGATGAAATTCTTACTTATCGCAATGACCTTTGCATCAAGGAAGTCAACAAAGGACTGACCGAAGCACCTTATTTCTACATTATACCTCAAAAACAACATGACCGGGGAGAATTAATTAACTTATTAAAGTTACTGGACAGGCATGGAATAAAAATATTTAATTTAATAGAAAATGTTGTTGTAGATGGAATAATGTTTTATGCCGGGGACTTTATAATTCCACTTTCGCAACCCTTCAGGCCTTTCATTAAAGAAGTGATGGAAAAACAAACTTTTCCCGAAAGACATTATACTCCCGGTGGTGAATTAATTCGGCCTTATGATATTACAAGCTGGTCATTGCCATTACACAGAGGAATTGAAAGTCATGAAATAAAAAATCCAAATAGTTTTTTATATGAAGTATCCGGAGAACTGGATGTTGAGGATTTATGTAAAAAGGCTACTGTTGCAGGCAATGGCTACCTGGTTTTTAGTGCAAACAACAATGAAAGCTATAAGTTTGTATTTAACGCATTAAACAATGAAATAGATATTAATAGAACAACGGAAGAGTTTCTTATAAAAAACAAAAAAATTCCTGCAGGTAGTTTCATAGTTGAAAAGTCATCAAAAAATGCTGAAAAAATTGACAAGATATTAAAAAAGCTGATTATCAAGCCAGTACTGCTAAAAAAACAGCCTAATGTAAAAACTATAGCATTAGAATTTCCACGCCTTGCAATATATGAAACATATTTTCATGACATGGAGGCAGGCTGGACAAGATTTCTTTTTGATCAATACGGCCTTCCCTTCACTGTTCTCAAAGCAGACAATTTCGAAAAAGCAGATCTGATTAAAAACTTCGATGTATTAATATTCCCTGCAACCAATAAACATACATTGCTTCAAGGCAGAAGAAAAAGAGGAGATCAAGTGTCTATCCCATTTTTTCATCCTGATTATTTAAAAGGAATTGAAAAAACCGGCTGGCAGGAAGTGCTGGAATTTATTGAACAAGGTGGAATAGTTATTTCATGGGAGCAAGGTGTGGATTTGTTTACAAGTCTTATGGAACCTAAGGAAGGGCATCCATTTAACTTCCCTGTTAATAATATTGCATCAAGCTTATCAAAGAATGGATTTGTATGTCCGGGTTCTTTACTGGAAATTAACATCAACACTGATTTGCCATTAAACTGGGGCATGCCTGAAAAAATTGGGGTTTTTCACAGGGATAATGTTGTATTATCAACCTCAGTCCCTGTTTTTGATATGGACAGGAGAATACTTGCAAACTTTCCCGAAAATTCTGCTTTAATGAGCGGATATGCACAAAAGACCAAACTACTTGAAAACAGGCCGGCTCTTATCCGGATAAAAAAAGGAAAAGGACAAATAATTTTATCATCCTTTAATCCTAATTTCAGAGGTTCAACACCAAACACTTATAAGATTTTGTTTAATGCTGTTTTACAAAGAGAAAAGGATTAAATGAAGAAAAGAACATTTTTCTTATTATTGGCATTTTGCATTTTTGCATTTTTTACATTTATTAATTCCGGGCAACTGCCTATATATCAAAGAAGCATTGCTCTTCTGCCAGTACTTTTATTATTAGATTTTCTTAGCTGGAAAATTCTTGAAGTGAAAAGGGTTTTTCCCTTATTAAATTATTTTTATGCTTTGATACCGGCATCTCTGCTTTTGACCTTCGTCACATCACTATCTTTTGGGATAACATACAACAACATTCAATTGCTTAATCTCTTACTCGCTTTGCTTCCGGTCGTTTATATTCCTAAAATTATTTTCGTCATATTCATACTTGCCGGTGCTGCCAAAAATCTTTTAAAAAAGAGAAAAAAAGTGTCGTTTTTGTATTTACGTTTATCTTTCATTGTGCCGGCAATACTTTTCTTTTTTCTGATATATAAAACCATTTTTCCGGTAATGGATTTTAATATTAACAAACAAGAGATTACAATAAATAAAGATGTTCACACAGCTATCAGGGTTGCTCATATCTCTGATTTACACCTGGGTTCATGGTTGAATGTTGAAAAAATCGACCGATTAACCACTACAGTAAATAAATTGAAACCGGACTTAATATTCATAACAGGGGATCTGGTTAATTTCTCTTCAAAAGAAACATCCAGATTTGACACTATCTTAAATAAATTAGATTCCAAACATGGTGTTTATTCTGTATTGGGAAATCATGATTATGGAAACTATATAAGATGGAATAATCTTAAAGATGAACAAAAAAACTTACAATCCTTAATTGATTTTAAAGATGATATTGGCTGGAACTTACTTCTTAATGAAAGTGTAAAGATCATTAATGAAAATGATACTTTTTATATTGCAGGCGTTGAAAATTGGGGAAGTAAAAAAAGATTTCCTAAAAAGGGAGATCTTGATAAAGCATTAAAGTATGTTGACAATAAAAAGCCAATTCTACTGTTATCTCACGACCCTTCGCACTGGGAACATTCAATAAGTGAAGATTATCCTCAAATTGATATTACTTTTTCCGGCCATTCACATGCCGGACAGATAGGTTCTGACAGATTGGATTTTGGAGTTGCTAAACTTGTTACAGCTTTTTGGGGTGGAACATATAAAAACAATAATGATCAATACTTAATTGTAAATAAAGGAATTGGATTTATAGGAATACCATTCAGAATTGGCATCAGACCAGAAATAACCGAAATCATAATTCAATCTAAAGATTAAGCTACATCTTACGTGTAGCACATGAAATTGTTAATAACTTTTCTCCAAACAAAACAAACGTTCTATTTAATTTTTAATCCTACCAAAATAATATTTTTGCAAATAAGTGGACAAATACTTATTTCCTATGTAAAACACTTAGACTTGGTATAGCATTAATACCTATTTTCGTCAACTAATAATAATCAAAATATAAAATATGAAAACTACTAAACTATTTTTACCCGTCTTAATGCTATTTTCAATATTGCTTTATGGCTTAAGCACTTTTGGACAAGGAAATGAAACTTTTGATAATTTTAATGAACCCAACTCATCTTATGTTGATGGCACTTTTCTGGGGCAAGATGGTTCAACATGGACTTACGTGAAATGCCGTGGAGATGTGGGCATAAATGGAAGTGCCATTATGCTAGGCAGAAGTCAGACTCCACAGTCAAATTTTTATTCAGGAACTATTGCCGGTGGAGTTGGAACGATTTCCTTTAATTACATGCAGGCATTCAGTACCAATGTAAACCTTAATATACTTATAAATGATGTTGTTGTTGGTAACGTTACAAGTTCCGGAGAACAAAATGTAGTTAAAAATTCCGGGGATATTATTGTTAATGTTACCGGAGACATTGTTATAAAATTCATTAATGCTAACACCGGAGACGGACAGGTTGTCGTTGATGATGTTGTTTGGACAGCATATTCTGCAGGAGGCAATACTCCTCCATCAATATCAAATATTCTGCAAAATCCCGCCCAGAACATCACATCTTCAACATCTGTTTCAGTATCAGCTGACATTACGGATTCTGACGGAAGTGTTCAGGCAGCAGAATTAAGATGGGGTTTAAGTTCTGACCAACTTAATAATACAATCAATATGCCTCTTGCATCAGGAAATACTTATACAACAGCTAATGATATTCCTGCACAAACTGATGGTACAATCGTATATTATCAAATTTATGCTGAAGATAATGAAGCTGATACTACTTTAAGCCCGGTACAAAGTTATGAAGTAACAGACCCAGCTACTGCTACAATTCCATATATCGAAACCTTTGATGCTAACCTTGGTGATTGTTATGTAAATAGTGTTTCAGGAGATACTAAAACATGGAATCACAATGCAGCAGGAAATGCACAAATTAATGGATATAACTCCGGAGACACAGAGACAGACTGGTTAATACTACCCGGAATCACACTTAATTATGAAGAAGCTACATTAACATTTGACACTTGGTACCAATATGGCACTGATGATGTAAACAATTACCTTAAACTGTATTATTCCACAGACTATTTTGGAATTGGGAACCCGGAAAGTGCAACATGGACAGAAATTTCTTTTACTCAACCATCTGTTGAGATAGCATGGGAAACTTCCGGAATAATTGATTTATCAGGTTTAGCCGGCAACCCTGTATGGTTTGGGTTTAAATATAATTACCAGGCAGGAAATTACCGTTGGTGGCAAATTGATAATATTAATATTCTCGGCAACCATCCACCTGTAATAGCAAATATTGTTACTAACCCTGTAAGTGGTATTTTACCAACAAATACAGTGTCGGTTTCTGCTGATGTTACTGATAATGATGGTACTGTACAATTAGTGGAATTAAGATGGGGAACGGCTGTTGATGCTCTAAACAATACCATTAACATGCCTCTTTCAAGCGGCTCAACATATGTAACTGCTTCAGATATCCCGGCACAAACCAATGGAACTACAGTTTATTACCAGGTATATGCTGAAGACAACGAAGCTACATCCAGACTAAGTGATATGAAGAGTTATTTGGTTAAAGAAGCTGTCACTACAACGATACCATACTATGAACCTTTTGATATGGACTTGGGCGACTGTTATGTATATAGCGTTTCAGGTGACACAAAGACATGGTATCATAATGCAACAAATGGCACTGCTCAAATGAATGGATATAACTCAGGTGACACAGAAACTGATTGGCTTATATTACCGGGTGTAACACTAAATAACGATGATTATATTATCTCATTTATTTCATTGTATGACTTCGGTATTGATGATGTTAATAATTACCTGAAACTATATTACTCAACAGATTATGCGGGAGTTGGAAATCCGGAGAATGCTACATGGACGGAGATGCCATTCAACCAACCATCAGTTGCTCAACAATGGGAGGCATCAGGAAATATTGACCTGTCTGCCATAGTGGGTGACCCTGTTTGGATTGGATTCAAATATAACTATAATCCGGGCAACTACAGAAACTGGCAGATTGACAATATTGAAATAAAATCACCACCAGCGCCGGGTGATGCTGTAATTACAGTATCTGATATGTCTTTATTTGACTTTAATGATGTTTATGTAAATAATTTGTCAGACGTGCAGTTTTATTATGTTGCAGGAACCGACTTATCTAATGATATAACAATCACTGCACCCAATGGATTCCTCGTATCACTTGATTGCAATAATAATTTTGCATCTTCTGTAAATATTACTCCTATTGGGGGAACAGTAAATGACACAAGAGTATATGTCAGATTTCAACCAAACTCACAAAGCACCTTTAATGGCACTATTACAAATGAATCTACAGGATCAAATATAGAAACTGTTAGTGTTAGTGGCACAGGTATTGCAAACCAGATACCGGCAGGTTATTACAACACTGCGACAGGTACTGAGGGAGTTCTCATGGACCAGCTTCACCAGATTATAAAAAATCATAACAGGGTATCTTATGCTTCATTATGGGATCATTATGCAAATACTGATGCTAAATTTAATGGCAAAGTTTGGGATATATACTCTGATCTTAGATGTGAAGAATCACCATATGAATACACCTTTTTCACTGATCAGGATTCAGGTACCGGCGGAGGCCAGGAAGGTGATGCATATAATCGCGAGCACTCATGGCCAAGTAGTTGGAGA
>JAWOBS010000212.1:0-5862 GCA_046484145.1 Bacteroidales bacterium | reverse complement strand
TCTTGCTGCTTGGTGATATATCCTGCTGAATTTGAGAAGAAAACCGGTTTTGATAATATTCGGGAGATACTGGATAAAAATTGTTTGAGCAATTTGGGAAAAAAGAAGGTTGCAGAGATCAGTTTTGATGATGATTATGATATTATTAAGACAGAACTTTTAAGAGTTGAAGAGTTCAGACAAATTTTATTAATGGGAGAAAACTTTCCCGCTTCAAATTATTTTGACCTGGATAGTGTTTTTGATAGGGTGAAACTTGAAGGAACATATTTTGAAACGGAAGAAGTAAGGGATCTATTATTGTCTTTGGAAACTATAAGCAGAATTCTCAAATTCTTATTTCAAAAAAAGGATGAAGAAGAGTTTAAATACCCTCAATTGAATATACTTGCTAAAAATGAAGAAGTCCCTAACGAAATTATTTCATATATAAACCGGATAATTGACCAGCAAGGAAACATTCGTGATAATGCAAGCACGGAACTATTTAACATCAGAAAGAAAAGAAAGGATTTTGAAACTAAAGCAGGCTCAAGGATAAACCAGATTTTACAGCAGGCAAAATCACAAAAATGGCTGGATAGCGACATTGAGTTATCTATACGAAATGGCAGGTTGGTTATTCCTGTTCCTGCTGCTTATAAACGAAGAGTTAAAGGATATATTCATGACCAATCGGCAACAGGACAGACGGTGTACCTGGAGCCTGAAGAGGTTTTTGAAATAAACAATGAGATCAGGGAGCTTGATTTTGAAGAACATCAGGAAATTATTCGAATACTAAAAAAGTTTACTGATTTCTTCAGGCCTTTTCTGTCTGTCGTCCGTTCAGCATTTGGTTTTCTTGCTGTAATAGATTGCATCAGGGCTAAAGCAAAACTTGCTTTGGATATTAACGCTTTAATGCCAAAGCTTGAGAATAAGCCATATATGAATTGGTTGAAAGCAACACATCCTTTATTGTATTTGTCTTTTAAGCCACAAAAGAAAATAGTGGAGCCATTAAGCATATTCCTTGATGAGAAACAAAGAATATTGATAATTTCCGGCCCGAATGCCGGTGGTAAGTCTGTTGCACTTAAGACTTGCGGGTTGTTACAGTACATGCTGCAATGCGGACTCTTAATCCCTATGGAAAGCTATTCAGAAGTTGGCATATTTAAGGATATATTTATTGACATCGGTGATGAGCAATCAATAGAGAATGATTTAAGTACATATAGCTCACATCTTTTAAATATGAAGAACTTTTGTGAGAATATTAATAGCGACAGCTTATTTCTTATTGATGAATTTGGTGCAGGTACTGAACCTAAAATGGGAGGTGCAATTGCAGAATCAATATTGAATGAATTGAATTATAAAAATGCATTTGGTGTGATTACTACTCATTATGCGAATCTTAAACTTGTTGCCTCAAGAACCAATGGGATAGTTAACGGCTCTATGCTTTTTGATACAAAAAACATAAAACCTTTATATCGTTTAAAAATAGGGAATCCCGGCAGCAGTTTCGCTTTTGAAATTGCAAAAACAATAGGTTTGCCAGATAAAATAATGGAGAAAGCAGAAGAAATTGCAGGTTCTGCTGAGGTTGACTTTGACAGGCAGCTTCAGGATATGGACCTTAAAAAACTTGAACAGGAAGAAAAGGAAAAACAGCTTAAAGCGGCTGATGATTTCCTATCTGAAATGATAGATAAATACGAGAATCTTTATAAAGATGTTGAAGGCAGAAAGCAGGAAATCATTGTTGAGGCCAAAAAAGAGGCTAAAAAGATTTTGTCTGAAAGCAACAGGATTATAGAAAGAGCTGTGAAAGAAATTAAAGAGTCAAAGGCAGATAAAACAGTTACCGGCAATCAAAGACAGAATCTGAAAGAATATGCAGAAAATATAGAGGAGGGAATAGAAGAAACTGCAGAATTAGAATCGTATAAAAAGAAGAATAAGAAAAAGAAAAAAGCAAAAGCTGCAGATGTGGAAATAGATAATACTCCAATTGAGGCTTCTAACTCGGTGAGGATGAAAGGCTTAAATACGTCGGGCGAAGTTATAAGTATTGAAGGCAAAGACGCTGTTGTTTCTTTTGGAAGTATGAAAATGAAAGTTCCATTGGCTAAGCTTGAAAAAATAAAATCTAATAAGGATAACACTCAAAGGGCTAAAGTGAAATACTCTTTTGATATTAATGAGAAAGCCTCAGAGTTTAAACCACAGATTGATATACGTGGCAAAAGAGCTGATGAAGGCTTGAGGCAAGTGCGCCATTTTATTGATGATGCTATCTTGTTGAGTTCAAGAAATCTTAAGATAATTCACGGAAAAGGTGATGGTATTTTAAGAGAAGCAATTAGAGATATGCTTAGAACAATACCTGAAGTTAAAAAATTCAGAGATGACCATCCTGACAGGGGAGGTGCCGGAACAACTTTGGTGGAGTTGAATATTTAAAATTTTGCTAGTAAGTTTTTGAGCTGATGAGATTCCCGTTTTCATCCCACATTTCCCATGTACCTGTCTTTTCGCCGTTTTTGTAATGCAGAGAATACCTTAAATTCCCGTTGTCATCCCATATCTTCCAGTTGCCATGCTTCTTGTCACGTTTGTACTTTGCCAGGGAGATTATGACATTTTCTTCATTGTATTTAAGCCAGGTGCCGTGTTTTAAGCCTTTACGGAAATTTCTGATTTCAAGAACTTCACCATTCAGGAAATAATATTCTGATTTGCCATGAGGTTTGCCGTTTTTGATTTTTAGCTTTGCTGTTACTATACCTTCCTCATTTGTTTGAGTGAAAGTACCGGTAAACAAATCCCCATTTATGTAGTATAAACCCTCTTTTATTATGATATTTTGATCTTGTGAAAATGCAAAATTAAAGAGCAGTATAAAGCTTACTAAGAATAACTTTCTCATTTATTAAATTGTCAGTGCGTTAATTTTAAAGCTATTAATCGGCTTTGAATATCTTTCAAAGATATTAATTATTTTACTTGCTTTATTTCTATTACATCAAAAGCTTCTGTTGATATAGAAATAGTTGTTTCCTGGTAGGAGATATATGAAATTTTTATATCAGTATCAGCTAAATAATATGGTACCTCGATGTTAAAGTTACCCTCAAGATCAGTATATGCTTTATAATCGCTGATATTTACAGTAACACCTGCCAGGCTTTCCTTAGTTTCAAAATCAACAACTTTACCTTCAATGCTTATCATTTTTAAAGCTTTATTATTAGCATTTGTAGTATTGTTATTGTTTGCTGAACAAAACAATGCAACTGATAATAAAAGAATTCCTAATACTTGTTTCATGATGTTTGTTTTTTTGAATTGGTTTATGCTGCAAATGTATATCAGCAATATAAACATGTGGTTAAGTTAACCTTATGTTTGTATTACAATATTGTTAAGAAATTGTTAAGAACACTATTTTTTTATTTAATTGCATTTTATCTTAAAGCGTTGTAAATCAAGTGTATAAAATGTAAAAGCTTGTTTTTTTGATTGTTTCATCATAACAAAAAATTGACAATTACTTAACAACATCTTAACAGCTTTAGAAAGCCTTTTAGTTTATTTTGCACTAAAATTGAATTTAAAAAAAAATTATTTCAACAAAAAAATATATGAGCACTTCAAAATCATTGTTAATCATAATGATCTTTTTAATTATTCCTGCTATTTCTATTGCACAGCAAGCTAAAATTACCGGTGTTGTTAAAGATAAAACCACAGAAGAAACCATTGTAGGGGCTACTATCGTTATTAAAGGCACTACAAAAGGCACTACAACAGATATTGAAGGTAATTTTGTACTGGGCAACCTTAAGCCGGGTAATTATGACCTGGAAGTTTCATTTATTTCATATAATAAGGTAGAAATTGATAATATAGCATTATCCGCCGGAGAGGAATACAATATTAATGTTGAAATGGAAGAAGTTACTTTCTTGCTCGATGTTGTGACAGTTACCGCAAAAAAAGAAATGTCGGGTGAAAAAATTCTTATGATTGAGCAGAAAGATGCCGGCAACATAACGCTTCATATTGGATCGCAGGAATTATCAAGAAAGGGTGCAAGCGATGTTAGCAGCGCAGTGGCCAAAGTTTCAGGAGTTTCACGGCAGGAAGGTTCAAATAGAATATATGTACGTGGCCTTGGTGATAGATATTTGTCTACAACCATGAATGGCTTGCCTATTCCTTCTGATGACCCCGAGTTAAAAAATATTTCACTGGAGCTTTTTACAATCGATATTGTTGAATTCATCACTATTGATAAGGTTTATAATAATGAAATATTCGGAGATTTTGCAGGAGGTAACATTGATATTGTAACAAAAAATCGAAACAAAGATAATTTTTTGTTTGTTGAGCTTGGTTCAAATGTTAATGATCATGCATATACACAGGATGAGTTTCTTCTTCACCAGGGGCCGGATTATTTTGGTTTTTACACTTTAGAGCCGCCTTCAACACTGCAAAAGTATGCTTTTCAAAATTCACTGCAAACGACTGCACATAATCCTTTAGGAACAAATTTTACATTATCTGGAGGCAAGGTTTTTCATTTTAAAAAGCATGAGTTTAATGTGTTTTCAACGGTAAAATTTTCTAATGGATACCAGAGCTATGAAGGAATTTCATTAAATGTAAACAGTAACGGAGTGCCTTCAAAGGATCTTTCTTTTTTAACTTCCTCGTATAATACCAACACTACCGCAATGTTTAATGCCGGTTATGAGTTTAGTAGCAACAGCAGACTGAATTATAACTTTATTTTGGTTAACTCTTCAAGTCAGCAAAATGAAGATTACCGCGGTACTATAATCGATATTGCTGACTATGACAATGGAAGATTAATAAGAGGAACCTATGAAAAGAATACACTTATGATGAATCAATTATTAGGTGTTCATAGTTTATCTGCTGCCTCAGATATTAATTGGAGCCTTTCATATAATAATGTTTCAAGTGATATGCCGGATCGTATTCAGAATACTTTTCGTTCAGAAGGAAGTACTACATACTTAGGTCAAAATCAAATTACGGATAATCACAGGTATTACCATTATCTTGATGAGTATGAAATTGCAGCAAATGCTGATGTTGATTATTCCTTCAATAAAGATAATGAAGGCAATAGCAAAGGCAAGATAATTGCCGGTGGATTTTTTAGAACAAAGAGCAGGGATTTTAATTCTACTCAATATAATTTTAGAATTGCCGGAGAACATCGTGATACCCCGGTTTTTCCTGAAAACCTCGATCATTTTTTTAATCAGCAAAATTTAGATAATGATTATTTTACTATAGAAACTTTCAGAGGTAATTACCAGGTGCCATCTGCTTTGGATCCGCAAGAATATAGCGGGAAGCAAAATATTTATGGCGGGTTTTTAAATCTTGAATATAATGTGACTCCAAAATTGTTAGCTATCATAGGGCTAAGGACTGAGTACATTTTCCAACAGGTAAACTGGAATACACAATTGGACCCTATGGATAGGGAAGATGCTTTAAAAAGGCTGGAATTTCTGCCAATGATATCAAGCCGGTATAAAATATCTAATGACCAGAATTTACGATTTGCTGCAAGCAAAACATATACTTTGCCACAATTTAAGGAACGTGCATTTTTTATCTATGAAGAAGTTACACAGGTTAAAATAGGAAATCCGGATTTATATCCGTCGGAAAATTACAATGCTGACCTGAAATGGGAGCTTTTCCCATCCAATGGTGAGATTGTTAGTGTCGGAGTATTTGGAAAATATATTCTTAATCCTATTAACGAAGTTACAATATCATCAGCTACAAATGACATCTCTTTTCTTAATACCGGCGACTGGG
>JAWOBS010000170.1:0-3882 GCA_046484145.1 Bacteroidales bacterium | reverse complement strand
TAACTTAATCAACTTAGTCAACTCAATCAACTTAGTCAACTTAATCAACTTAGTTAACTCAATCAACTTAGTCAACTCAATCAACTCAATCAACTTACTCCACTTACTCCACTAAACCAACCTAGTCAGCCAAATTTTCTTCCTTGACAGCATGATTAACATACCATTCAAGAAATTCGCTTTCCAAAATAATTTTTTCCCCAAATTTTTCTTTAAAAAGCTTACTTTGTTCTTCTGATAAATGCCTTCTCTTAATATGATAATTCCAATCATTTCGAACAGGTATATAATAACCGCCCAATCTATTTCTGGCCGGTTTAAAAAATGGTTCTTTGCGTGCCATAAAACCTCCTTTCTTTATTACAACCGACTCTTTATTTGTAATTACGAAAATAAAAAAGTTAGGTTACCTGCCACACTTTCACTAAGTTTTAGTTGATGCTAGATGGTAGATGATGGTTGATTGTCCTTCCCTGACATAGGTTGACCACAAAAGTCAATTACTATGAAAGCAAACATTCAAAAACTTCAGAAGAGAAGACATTTCACGGAAGATTTCAAGAAAAAAATTGTAGATGATTATGAAAGAGGTAACTTTACAGTTTTAGAATTAGAACGTCTTTACAAAATTTCTAATCAAAGTATTTATAGGTGGATTTATAAATACTCCCACTACAATAAGAAATCTATTAAAGTAGTAGAAATGAGTGAAAGCAGTGACCAAAAAGTAAAAGAATTAGAATCAAAAATCAAGGAATTAGAAAGGACAGTAGGGTCCAAACAAATGCAGATTGATTACCTTGAGAAGATGATTGATATTGCTAAGTCAGATCTGGGAGTGGACATTAAAAAAAACTTCAACACCCCACAATCCAATGGTTCAGGGAAAACCAACACAAAGTAAATGTATCTATGAATCAATTGTATAAGGCTATAGGAATAAGTAAACAAGCAGTTCATCAATATGAAAACAGACAAAAATTATTTGATGAAAAACTGGTCAACCTAATAGCAGAAGTTGATGATTTGCGTAGTGAACACCCGGGTTGTGGGGTAGAAAAAATTTATAGAACTCTCCAGCCAGATTTTATAGGAAGAGATCGATTTATAGAAATTTTAATGGAAATGGGTTATCGTGTAAAAAAGGTAAAAAATTATCGTAAGACCACCTTACCCGTATCTCATAAGTTTTTTAACTTAATAGAAGGCATGGCAGTGGTCATTGAAAACACAGTTTGGCAATCAGATATTACCTACATAGAATTAAATGATCGTTTCTATTATGCAGTTTTTATTATTGACATCTACAGCCGTCGCATTGTAGGCTGGGAAGTAGCTGACAGCCTTCGAGCTGAAGCGAATATCAGAGCACTTAAAATGGCTCTAAAACATAGGCCAGCACCAAAAATTCATCACTCAGACCGAGGAAGTCAATATATTGACAATCGATATTTAAAGTTACTGGCTGAGCATAATGTTGCCGTTAGTATGGGACTGACAGCTCAAGATAATGCATATGCAGAAAGGATAAATGGGACAATAAAAAATGAATATCTCAGCTATTGGCAAATTCACTCTTTTAACAGCTTAAAAGGGGCTGTTAAAAGAGCTGTAGAGCATTATAATCTAAAGCGGCCGCATGATTCTTTACCTGGAACTATTACACCTGTTGATTTTGAAGTTAAAAAAAACAGAGATGAGCTGAAAATGACAGTTCACAGTGATAATAAGATTATTCCAGATGAAAATATTTTCATCTGGAATAATGAAATCAATAAAAATTGTTTAATTTGTCCATTAACTAATTAAAAAACTGGTCAACATTAATTAGGGATCGACAAGTAGATGGTAGATAGTAGATGGTAGATAGTAGATAGGCACATTCAGAAGCAAGCAACCTGCTGAATTGTAGTAAGTTATCGATAAAATTAAGCAAAGCGAAACCCTGAAAAATGCAAAAATGATTTAAAAGCGAGGTAAATTTTTAAAAACGCTCGTTCATTTAATCAACATATTAAGATATCAGATACAATGATTTTTGCATTTAATTGATAGTTAGCTTTATCTTATTCTGCCTGCCTGCCGGCAGGTAGGAATTCTTATAGAAATATAGCCGGTACTTCTGAAATTGCCTAGTTAGTAGAAAGATTGTCAGATGCTTTACCATCTACTATCTACTTCTGAAATTTCCTGGTTGTTTCGAATACGTATCAGCAACAAGCCTATAAATGTGATTATGCCGTTCATAATCAGCAGTTCAAACCCGAACTTATATCCATTGAATAACATCTCTGAATTGAAGCTTATTATTCCGCTGATGATTGGTGAAAGTATGGCTATGAACGGAACCCATTTGTCTTTGACCTGCATTTTGGTGAACAGTCCAAATGTGTACATACCCAAAAGTGGCCCATACGTATAACCTGCAATGGTGAAAAGAGCGCTGATCACGCTTTGGTCGTTTACAATGTTGAAAATAATAATGATTATGGCTAAAACTACTGAAACTCCAACATGCACCTTCTTTCTGAGTATTTTCAGCGCTTTTTCTTTCATGTCTTTTGTATTCAGAATATCTACCGTGAAAGATGTAGTCAGTGCTGTTAAAGCAGAGTCCGCACTGGAATATGTTGCAGCAATTAATCCCAACAAGAAGAAGAAACCTACAGCAGGAGCAAGGTAGCCTTGTGTTGCTATGATTGGGAACAGGTCGTCAGATTGTTCAGGAAGTGGGATTCCTTCCCTCTTTGCATAAATTATCAACAACGCCCCGAGCGACATAAACAGAAGATTTACCGGAACCAGTCCAAGGCTAAACCAGTACATGTTTTTCTTCGCTTCTTTAATATTTCGGCAACTCAGGTTTTTCTGCATCATGTCCTGATCAAGGCCTGTCATGGTGATCGTAATAAAAGCGCCTGCAAAAAATTGCTTGATAAAGTGATATTCATGATTCCAGTTCTCGAAGAAGAAGATTTTGGAATCTTCGCTATCTGCTACTGTTTCCACCAAGCCGGAGAAATTCAGGTTTAGGTTTTGACTGATCAGATAAACAGTCACTCCCACAGCGGTTAACATGAAAAGTGTTTGCAGGCTGTCTGTCCAGATAATTGTTTTGATTCCCCCCTTGAAAGTATAAAGCCATATAAGCAATATGGTAATCACCACTGTTGCTTCAAAAGGAATGTTCCATTGGTTGAATAAAGTAATTTGAAGTACATTGGCTACCAAAAACAGGCGAAAAGCTGCCCCGATAGTTCTGGATAAGAGGAAGAACGATGCCCCTGTTTTGTATGACTTCAATCCAAAACGCCTTTCAAGGGAGGAATCAAAACAATTATCTGGACAGACAGCCTGCAAACACTTTTCATGTTAACCGCTGTGGGAGTGACAGTTTATCTGATCAGTCAAAACCTAAACCTAAATTTCTCCGGTTTGGTGGAAACAGTGGCAGATAGCGAAGACTCCAAAATCTTCTTCTTCGAGGACTGGAATCATGAATACCATTTTATCAAGCAATTCTTCGCAGGCGCTTTTATTACGATCACCATGACAGGGCTTGATCAGGACATGATGCAGAAGAACCTTAGTTGCCGCAATATTAAAGAAGCTAAGAAAAACATGTACTGGTTCAGTCTTGGACTGGTTCCGGTAAATCTTCTGTTTATGTCGCTCGGGGCGTTGTTGATAATTTATGCAAAGAGAGAAGGAATTCCGCTTCCTGAACAATCTGACGACCTGTTCCCAATCATAGCAACACAGGGTTATCTTGCACCTGCTGTGGGTTTCTTCTTTTTGTTGGGATTAATTGCTGCAGCATATTCCAGTGCGGACTCTGCTTTAACAGCACTGACTACATCTTTCACGGTAGATATTCTGAAT
>JAWOBS010000213.1:0-2566 GCA_046484145.1 Bacteroidales bacterium | reverse complement strand
GAAGTAAGTGAAGATGTTTTTGAGCAATACCGCATCCCCACTTATGTGGAAGCAGGCTTTAAACCTTACATCATAGCAGCAATGATGTTTACCAATCGCTTTAAAGACCCCGCCGGCACACTGGAAAAAATGCTGGTAAAGCATCAGAAGAGAGTGATCGTGGGATAAAACCGTACTTATATTTTGAATCGTAGACAACGATTTGGCAACCAACTGACGATGTAAATTTTTTTATCAGTTTTGTATTATCACATTAGACCCAAAGGCATTTTCACTCAATAGCGGACAATATCCAATTATTTGGTTCACTGACAAGAATGACAAACAAGATAACGAACTAACTGAAAGGTCTATCGCAGACCTATTACAATAAATTACATTTCATAATTATTATTTAATCAAAACAAAATAACTATGAAACAGATCCTTTTGTATTTTTTGAGCGTAGCTCTGTTAACTTTTGTAGTTAGTGCAATTGTCACTTATCTTTATTCTCTTTTAGTCCATGCATCAGGGACGGTAGACTGGGGAACAGCATTTCGACTGGGAACTATTTTGGGTATTGTCCTGACCTGGAACTATGCCAGAGATAAGAAAAAGAATAAATAAAAACGTTTGCCAACAGGGGTTATTTTTTTATGGCCGGAACAGTACTGTGATCAACTTCAGTAGCTGGCCTCAAACTTTGTATAGGTTTGACAGTGATCTGCTTTGAAACAGGCAATAATAACATACCATCAGACCAATACCGGTAAGATTTCAGATGGTGAGATTATTACTATTAATTTTTTTTGTTGAAGGCATTTAAGAAGTTCAGCTAATAATTATATTGGTTTGATGATTGAACACCATTATTATAGCAAGTAATCAAGATAGCAAGTAATCAAGGATAAATAATTGTAAAAGATATAATAAATAAAATTTACAAATCATGGAGATTCGAAACAGAAACAACTTTATCTGCTATGGTTTGCTCATTGCAGCGTTGATTATTGTTCATTATGTCATTGAATTTTGGCCGGATATAGAAATGCTTCAAAGCCAGAAAGCCTTATTTTCATGGCGTGCCATTGGAATTATCGGACTACTTGGCCTGGTAAGTGTTTATTTGCTGAACTTGACCGGGTTAAAAAAGTTGTGGGACGCAGATGTAAGTATTAAAAACAAGATATTCATTCCCATTGTTACCGGGCTTCTCCTCGGATCAATCCAGTCAGTGTATGACTTTTTCACCGGGGCAAGCAAGGAAATAGTTGCAAGCATGGGTCTTGGTGACATGCATATTGCTTTCCCCTTTTCATTACCAATATATTTTGGAGGTGCAATTATTGTGACCATTATATATTATCTTATTCCTATTACAATTGTTGTGTACCTGGTATCCACCAAATTATTGAAGGGAAAAGCTGAGAGTACTGTTTTCTGGTCTGTTGGTATTTTAATCGCATTATTCGAACCACTGACAAACCCGGGATTATCTGTCATTCAAGATGTGGGTATTGTTGCAATTCCGTTGTCAATATCAGTTCTGATTTTTAACCTGACAACTATTCTGTTCATTCGTCGATTCGGATTTATTGCAGCATTATTTCTACGTTTAGGCCATTACGCAATCTGGCATATCATATATCCTATCGTTTAACTCGACAAAGACATCAGAGGAATGAACCTATGTGAAAGACCAGTTGTCAGATTAAAAATCCAAACGATAATATACAGGAATATAACCGGTCTGCAAGGGCCAATCCTATAAGTACGCAATTGAACCACACCCCTGAAACAGCCTATGGTGTAGCAAAGAAGAATACAGTTGCTTTTTTTGTTTGCACAAACCGGAATAAAACGAATTAATTTCAGGGAAATGTGTTGAAATTTGAGAAGGGGGTGTTATTTGTTGATATAAACTATTTGCCAATAAGGCTAACAGAGCGTTTGGTGCATGAAATAAAAATAGAAACTTATTCGAATTTTAGCTTGATAAATACGAAATACAATTATGAGTTTACCCGAAGACAAAAATAAGTACCTGAAATTAGTTCAATCGATTGGCAATACAATTGAAGGAGCGAGAAATCGTGCAATTAAAGCTGTAAACACCGAACTACTTAAAGCCAATTGGGAAATAGGCAAATATATTGTTGAGTTTGAACAGCAAGGGAACGAAAAAGCGGAATATGGAAGTGCATTGCTTGAAAGATTAGCGTTGAGTAAAGATAAAAAAGGGATACTTGAGCTTGCCCGGGACGGTTTAACCATATCTCAGCCAGGAGACATTGTTAAAGACCCTTATATTCTGGAATTTCTGAAAATTTCCGAAGAGCTTCGAATGACTGAAAGTAGCCTTGAACAAAAGATAATCGACAATCTTCAGGTTTTTCTTCTTGAATTGGGGAAAGGTTTTTCTTTTGTGGGTAGACAATACAGGATAACATTGGACAACGACCACTTTTATGTTGACTTGGTTTTTTATCACCGAATATTAAGGTGCTTTGTGCTTATTGATCTTAAAACCAAGCATGTAAAGCATAATGATATTGGCCAAATGAACCTCTATCTGAACTATTTT
>JAWOBS010000342.1:0-11958 GCA_046484145.1 Bacteroidales bacterium | reverse complement strand
ACTTTTTTGAATGCACCGGCGTGCCAAGGTCTCGATAGTTTATACCGTATATTTTATAAAAAACATTTATGTCTTTTTTTGTTGGAACTATTACTTCGTGCTGAAATCCTGTTTGATTTGCTTTTTTTACTCCCCATCTTCTTTTTTTACCAATATCCTTGTCAAGGCCTTCAACTGATGCAGGTAGTTGTTTTAATACCCTGACATTCTCATTTGAGACATTCATCTCCGGGGATAAATTATAGTTGTTATAAAAAATAACATCAGTGGCTTTCGTTTTTGATTTCAGACTTTTAATAAAATCTAAAATGCTCTCACTGTATTTATTGTTGTCATCCAGCAGAATACCTGCCGGCGGGCTTACCAATATATTTTTAAAAAGGCCTTTTTGATGAAACAATGGAATTATTCCTTTAATGGCTGAGTTATCTTTTAAAAAATAATAGCAGGGCTTGTAATTATAACTCTCTTTATAAATATGATACCATTCTGCAAGGTGAAATATCTCCGAATCAGGATGCGACAAAACATAGTCATTCCATGTTTTAAAATCATGATTTTTCAACTTTTCAAATTCTATCATAATTGGAGATTATTAAAAACCTGTTTTCTTAATTAAGTCATTTTTTGTCTGCAACAATACTTTTTAGTTTTTTAATCCTGTTAAAAATATATGAAACCCCGCCGGCAAGGCCTTGAAAAATACCAACGAAAGATACTATCAACGCAATAGCAAAAGCATATTCTTCTGCAACACCTATTTGTGGAAAAACCATAACTGCAATATATTCACGCAAACCGATGCCACCGACTGATAGGGGAATTATTCGCGATATTATAATTGAAAATACAGTTAAGATGAATAAATGCAATTTAAAGTCTGTTGAAGGCATAAGAGCATATGCAAATGCTAAATACAAAAACGAAGTTAGCACATGTCTTATAACCGCCAGTATAGTATTTTTTGTTATTTCAAGAGCGTAACCCTCTCTTTTTTCAACGCTTAAATCGAAAACTTTTTTATTAAATATTTTATTTATAAGATTCAATAATTTAATAACCAGGAAGGGCTTGTTTATTATGTAAATAACTGTTAACACAACAATTAACACACCGGAAATCATTAGCTTAAACAACAGGTTTACTTCTATAATATCAAACAACCATACCGGAGTTAGAACTATCAAAAGAGCCAATAAAAAAATCAATCTGTCTAAGAAAACAACAAGTGAGTTTTTTGCATAACTGGCACCGTAAATATTTTTAAATGTTTGTATTTTGTATAAGTCTCCAATAGAAGGGAAAAGTAATGCAAAGAATATACCCTGCAGCCTGACATGAATTACTTTAAGGAGTTTAGTTTTAACACCATAAAAACTGTATAAACGAAAAACCCTATAACTATTAATCCAAAGATCAACAACAAGAAAAACAGGTATAACCAGGAACATATAGTAATTGGCGCCTTTAAGAACATCTTTGAATTCGTCCAGGCTGATTCTCTCAAGAGCAAAATAAAGTAAAACAATAGTTACAATAATTTGCAATAACCATTTTATAAGTTTCTTATTCACTTTTTATGCTTTTATAGTAAACATCTTTACAACTTCTAAATCTACCTTTATATTCTTTTAATAGTTTAATAAATTTACGTTCAGTTTTAAGGCCTTTATTAATCCAAAATAGTGGCCTTTTCCCATTTTCTGCCGGTATTTTTTTTGTTGATATATCGTACGGATGCATATAAAACATGGTGTCGCCATTTTTCAGCGCTTTGCTAATAGCGTGTTTAAAGTATTTATAACCAAGTAATCTGAAAAAGTAAGCACCTCCAACAGGAAGTATTATGTTTTTAGCGACTTTCAAATTGCTCCACGGCAGTTCAGTTAAATTGCTTGCCGGTGCCGAATTATCTAATTTTTCTGCATTTATTAAGTATGGCGCAGATGGAATATTTTTTAATTTAATATTTGTTTTACTGTACAATGAGTTATATGCAATTGAAGAATCATATTTGAAGCCTGCTTGCTCAAGTAAAGGCACCATCCAGTTAGCAAAATATGCGCCCGGGGCCCGGTAACCAATTATCTTCGTTTCAAAGATTTTTTCCAGTGTCATTTTTGAATCTAATAGCTCTTTATACCAAACATCATGAGATTGAACATCCTGCTTGGTGTCAGAGTTAATTGGAATTTTGTGGGTAGAGCTATGAGAAGCTATTTCATGGCGGCTCCCTTTCAATGCATTTCTGATTTTATCATATCGCTCGGCAACATCTGAAACAATAAAAAAGGTAGCAGTAACTTTATATGAGTCTAATATATCTAATAATCGTAATGTTTCTTCAGTTATGCAGTCTATAACATCAGTGTTGTTGTCATTTAAAAAATCTTCTATGTCCGGATATTTGGAAAAAGATGAGCCGGTAACCAGGGGAGTATGATACCAGTCTTCGACATCAAAAGAAAGTGCAATATAATTGTCATTTATATCCGACATACTCCAATCTATTTATGTAGCCTTTCATTATTCTGAATATCCATCCACATTGCAAAAAGTAAGGATTGAAAACAACTGACAAATAAGAACATAAACATTATGGAGTTTAATATTGGCCTGTCGTGAGTGTGGCTCCCAAACATATAATTCAGAATTCTTATTGCAAAAGGGATACTTGCAAAAAATAATATAAAGCCCATGTTATACAATAAAAATAATGGATGGAAATCTTTAATAAAATATTTTATCCATAATCTTTTGAAGAATAGTTTCAGCAAGAGGAAAGATAATTTAGGAATTACCTTATGGATTTTCATTTTTGATTGTTCTCCAATTCTGTAAACAGGTTTGATATTTACCTCTCTTATTGTGCATCTGCTGATATTTAGCTTAACCAGTATGTCATTCGGAACACCATAGTATGGATATATTTTGGTTACGTCTATAGTCTTTAATGCATTTTTTGAGATAGCGGTATATCCTGTTTGAGTGTCGCTTATGTTCCAGTATCCGCTGGCTATTTTTGTAAGAATTGATAAAACTGAATTTCCAAAATACCTGACAAAAGGAATGTGCCTGAATGATTCAGGGTGGCTTAATCTGTTTCCTTTAGAGTAATCTATGCCCTCTTTCACAATAGGCGAACAAATAGATTCTAATTCATCCGGATCCATTTGCCCGTCTCCATCCATAATTGCAGTGCAGTCAATCTGGTTTTCTTTTGCCCATTTATAACCTATGGCAACAGCATTTCCCTTTCCTGATTTTTTTTTCATATCAATAAGCACAATTTTTTCATCTTTTTGTGCATGAGATATTTCATGTGGCGGAAACTTTTCCCATTCTTTTTCTTCCCTTTGTAATCTGTAAATCTCTGCCTGGTTGTGTAAATTGCTTTTGAGAGTTTTATCCGGCTGAGGAATAACAGAAGGCTTAAACTTTCCTATGTAATTCTTAACTGTTTGTTTTGTGTTATCTTTAGAACCGTCATTGATAACAATGATGCGGTCGACAAAGTCCGGCATGGTTTCTAAAACCATACCAATCTGGCTTTCCTCATTGTATGCCGGGACTACTACAGCAACTGTTTTGTTTTCGAGCATTAATGAAATATTAAGTGTGATTTGGTGATATTCTTTATTAGCCACCTTCGTTACAAAAATACGTTATAATGAAGAATAAACAAAAGATTATTATATTCTTCAATTTATTGGTATCAGTTTACCCGTACCATGTGTAAGCTGAATTATAGAATCTGGTTCTCCCTTATAATAAACGTTTCCCGACATATGTATTTCTGCATTGAGAAGCTCCCTCACATTAGTATATAAATCATTATTGCTCATTTGATTGATATAAACATACCTCGCCTGCATATTCCTTGAGTCAAATTTGCCATAAGCACCGGTAAATACTCCCAGGTAGTCAACACCAGTTCCTGAGTATATTACATCTGCAGTGCCTGACTTATAATCCAGGTGAACATGATGAGTGTTTGCTTCTATGTTTATTAAACCATGGCCTTCTTTTATCCATAATTTAAATGATGGGCCTTGTATTGCAGATTTAGTTTCTATATCTCCAATTCCTCGGTATCTTATTTCTTTTAAAGACTTTGTATGTAAATGAACTTCAATAGGTTTGTCGACATCCCTTAACCAGTTGCAATCATTGTTGTTTCTAATATCTAAAATGCTGTCATTTACATCTGTTATAATTTTATCAATTAGATTATTACCTGTATATAGCTCAATAAAATCAATGCTATCCGGATAAATAAAAAGATCTACATTATCATAAAGCCTGATTAGCTTAAAAGCTTCTAATTCTCTTTCTTCCCAAACTAATTCTCCGGTATTCTTAAAGCAATCTCCGGGAAAGTCACTATCACAGGAGACTAAGATTGTGGCGAAAATAAAATATTTCAACACAATATTTCCCTTATAAAATGAATTGAAAAATGGTTTTAACTTATTCATTTTTAAAAAATTTATAACCCAATCCTATTTCAATAAACTGAGCCCTGAAAAAGTGTGTTTTCATTGTTAAGTTAATAATAAGATTTTTATATACAGAGTATCTGAAACCTGCCCTATGATAAAAGAAACTATTTTGATAGTTATATTTATCATATATATAAATTCCTTTTTGAATTATAAAAGCCAATCGCGAGAAATCCATTTGAAAACCTACAAATAATCCATGATTTATAAAACGGCTTATGTGTGCTTCTTCATCAAGATGAGCCAGAAGATTAGGATTATTATAATAATAAAAGATATCATAACCCAACCCAATTTTATGTTTTTTGTTTATCGGGTAATTGAATAAGCTTGAAAGGCTTGCCCTGTAATTAATTTTGCTGCCAACCGGATATTCTGCAGCTGCTCCGCCGGAGAGTATAACTGAAAGCTCAGATGAACGATTGTCGTGAGAGCTGTCTTCTGAATGTGTTACTTTTGGTTTTTTAGGTGTGATCAATGAAACCCCAAGCTTTGCCGATGGTATATTTATACCCAAATTGGGAGTGCTTACCCTTCCATTGCTAAAGTGTGATAAGCCTATTCCTGCTATTACCGAATACTTTTTTCTTATAATGAACTCATTATCAATGGTAAAATTAAACGCAAGGTTAATATTTGAACCTATTGCACTGTTCCTGTAATTTTCAAGCCTTTCGTATTTTTTTGTAAGATAACCAAGGCCAAGCCCGCTCGTAATATTTATTCTGTAAATTGAAGTTCTTAAAACCGGAAATGTCACTTCCGGGATTATTGCATACGCCCGGCCAAGTACTTCAGGATAAGCCAAATCAGTATAAGAAAGTCTAACCCCAATGTCCGGATATCCATAAAGTTCATGCCATGCCCTGCTGCCCGAAGTTTGCCGGGAAAGTGAAAGCTGATATGATGGGAATAAGCCCTTGAAAAGATGCTGCATTGCATCATGATGAGGAGCAAGATAACCATAAGAGTAAGATGCCTCAATACGATCAAAAAATAAGTCCTGAGAGCTTATTTCTTTTGAAAAAAACAATTGACATGATAAGAATAAAATAATAAGTGAGTTTCTCATCAAAATGATTGATAAATATCGGTTTTTATTATTCTTGCTGCGAAATTAATGTATTTTTTTTTATTTAAAACTTCTGATTTTTATTGCTCCTTATTTTAAAATATTTTACATTTGCACCATGTAAACTAAAAACGAATAATTAGTATACTTCTATTATGCCAATAAAAAATATCTTAATATATAACAGGGTCATTAATAGTTCTGAAAAGCTTTTTTCAAAATACGGTTTCAGTAAGTGCACTGCCGATGAAATTGCTAAAGAGGCAGGTATTTCAAAAAGAACAATGTATAAATATTTTAAGGGGAAAGTTGCCATACTTGAAGAGTTAATTAATATCAGGCTGAACTTCATTCATGAACAAATGCATTTGATTCTGGATGCACAGGATGATTTTCCTGAAAAGCTAAAGAAAATAATGGGAGTAGTCGCCGAATCCTTGAAATATGTTAACAGGAATTTTTTGGAAGATATAAGAAGGAGCGTGCCTGATGTTTGGTTGAAATTATCGGATTACAAGAAAGAGCTTGTAAAGACATATTACACAAAAATATTAATTGAAGGCCAAAAGGCAGGGCATTTCAAAAAGAATATTAATATTGGTGTTGCTGTATTATTGATGAATAGTGTTTTTGAGCATATTATTAATCCACCTGCCCAGGGATATTTGCCTCCTGAAATGGAAAAAGAGATCCCATTTGAATCAACGGTGCTATTTGATAAAATGATTACATTAATTTATGAAGGTATTTTAAATTAAAACATTTTAAAATGAGATTATTCGTGTTGAAAAGTAGTGAAAGATTACTAAATCATGGTTTCAGACTTTTTATTTTGCTTAGCATATTTATATTTAAACCTTCAGAAACTTATTCGCAAAGGGTTTTAACATTGGAGGAAAGTATTAACCTGGCTTTGGAGAATAATCTGGGCATTAAAATGGCAGAGGAATATGCTTCTGCAACTACTTCTATCAGGAAAGCTTCTTTTACAAAATTTTTTCCATCGATAGATATAACAGGGAATTACACAAGGTTTAACAAGGAATTAAGCTTATTACAAGACGACCTTTTACTTCCTGTTGTTCCAGTAAGTGCTATTGATCCTACAACCGGTGAAGTTGACCCGAATCGACTTTTTAACCCGAATATATCTCCTCCACCCACAGGTGTTGTTTTTAAACCAAACTCATCAGACTATTATACTGACTCAGATGGTAATCCCGTGTTTTACAGGTATACCTGGATTCCGCAGGAGTTTATGACCTTCGGGCAGAAAAACACATATTTGCTTAATGTTGGACTTATACAGCCGGTTTTTACCGGTGGTAAAATCAAGGCTCAATATAATATGTCCAAAAATTTCGAGAATATGTTTGACAGCAAAATGAGGCTTGAAATTGCTGAGGTAGTATTCGAAACCAAAGAGTTATTTCTGACACTGTTGAGTATTCAGGAAAAAAGAAAATTGGCGGAGAAATATTATGAAATGTTGTCAGCCCTGGCTGAAGATGTCGAAAACATTTATGAAGAAGGACTTATCTTGAAGAATGATCTTTTAAAGGTTCGTGTTAAACTGAATGAGGCTGATTTAATGCTGCTTAAGGCAAATAATGGTGTTAAACTTGCTGCAGCAGCACTGAAAAGAAACATTGGCATTTCTATTGAAGACAGTATAATAGTTGATCATGAACTGATAGTCTCGAAATCCTTTGCATCTATGGAAGGGCTTGTTGAAGAGGCATTGCAAAACAGGCCGGAGCTTGATATGGCAAAAAGTGTGGTGAATTTTTCTGAAAATCTTGTAAAAATGGCTAAATCAAGGTATTATCCTGATATTGCCTTTTCTGCAAATTATTTCTTTGCTAATCCAAATCCATATAATGGCTTTGCTAATGAGTTTGGTCATGATTATACTTTTGGTGTAACAATGAGAATCCCGGTATACGACTGGAATGAAAAAGGGCATATGCTGAGTGCTGCACGTCATGGAAAGAAAGCCCAGGAGCTAAAATTTGAGGATGCAATTAGCCTCATAGAGCTTGAAGTTACGAAGTTATATTATGACTTAACTGAGGCAATTTCAGAAGTAAGTCTTAGAGAAAGTTCTTTAAATGAAGCTGAGGAAAATCTATCTTTTGCAAAAGATAGTTATGAAGAGGGAACAATAACTGCTGCATCAATGCTGGAGGCGCAAACTATTTGGCAAGAGGCCCAATCTGAGTATATTGAGGCTAAAGCGAATTATCAAATAGCAGCAGCAAAGCTGAATAAGGCTTTAGGTAGAATGGAAGTCGCTAATTAGTATTTTGATAAGTTTTTTACATTAAATAAAATGATATGAAGAAAATTAATATTTTGTTTTTAATGATGCTTGTTTTAGCTTCCTGTACAAGTGAGTCAGGAAAGGCTGATGCGGAAGCTGAAACTGTCAAGGTGAGCACTTTTAACGCAGAAAAACGGTATCATCAAGAAGTTTTTGAATATTCAGGATCAATAAAACCCTTTCGGGAGGCAAATCTTGGCTCAACTATTCCGGGTAAGGTGGAAAAAATCCATTTTGATCCGGGTGAATATGTAAATAAAGGAGCTTTGGTTGTAGAACTATCTGCTGAGCCAATGCTTATGGCACAGGCAGAGATGGATGCTGTTGAAAAAGATTATTTGCGTGTTAAAAGGCTTCATGAAAAAGGTTCTGTAACAC
Organism: Bacteroidales bacterium; assembly: GCA_046484145.1. GTDB lineage: Bacteria > Bacteroidota > Bacteroidia > Bacteroidales > UBA7960 > PWND01. Next base: position 3,683 of record JAWOBS010000342.1, on the reverse strand, counting down.
AGCAAGATTTTGATCATGTTACTGCAAAATATGAAGCTTCAAAATCTAAACTTGAACTTTTCAAAAGTAATTCAAGGATACTTGCTCCCTTTTCAGGAATAATTGCCGAGCATTTAGTAAATGAAGGTGAGAATTTTATGTTTTCGCCCGGTCTGGAAATCGGACTGTCGCACACAAGTGGCATAGTAAGGCTGTTGCAAGTGAATCCTTTACGGGTATCATTTAATGTAAATGAAAAGGACATTAGACATTTAAAGAAAGGAATGCAGGCTGAAATAGTAATAGATGCATATCCTGAAAAGCATTTTTCTGCAAAAATCAATAAAATTGGCCCTGTTGTATCAAGCATGTCCAGAACTGCTGAAGTGCAATTAGAGCTGCCTAATCCGGGTGGTGAAATTATGCCGGGAATGTTTGCAAAAGTTAAAATTGAATTACCGGGAGATACCCTGATTTTTGTGCCACGCCATTCTGTGAAAGAATTTGAAGGTCAGCATTTTATTTGGAGTGTTAAAAATGGTATTGCAGATAAAAAGAATGTAAAACCGATTTTAACTAAAAACGGTTATACTGCCCTGGAGAATATTAATGAAGGAGAAAAAGTTGTAGTAGCCGGTATTAATAAGTTGTCGCCCGGCATAGCAGTAGAAGAGTAAATGGCTATTTGCCGGGCTCTTTAAAATAATGGCATCAGTGTTTTATTAATTGTAAAGTATTAAACCTTATTGATTTGTTAAAATAATTGCTCATGAAACTTCCAAGTTTAGGTGTTAGGCATCCGATAATGACAGTAATGATATTTTTAGGTCTATTCTTATTTGGAACTTTAGCCTATCAATTATTGCCAAGAGACGTTTTGCCTGATATTGAAATGCCTGTGCTAACCGTGGTTACGGTTTATCCGGGTGCTTCTGCAGCTGATGTAGAAGAAAATATCACAAAGGTGCTGGAAACAACTTTAGCCGGTATTTCTAATCTTGAAAACATAACATCACAATCTAAAGAGAATGTGTCTTTTATTACATTGCAATTTGGTTGGGGTAGCAATCTTGATGAGAAGGCAAATTCTGCACGTGATCTTCTTGAATTTTCGCAAAGATATCTTCCTACTGAAGCCCAGAGGCCTATTGTGATGAGGATAAATAGTGATATGTTTCCGGTAATTATTTATGGTGTTAATGCCGTGGAAAGTTATAATGACCTTGGAAGGATAGTGGATGAGGAAGTGTCTAATGCTTTAAGAAGAGCTGATGGAGTGGGAGCTTTGCTGGTATTGGGAAAAATTAATAAGCAAATACATGTTGAGCTTGATCCTCATAAGATGAAGGCTTATAATTTGTCAGTTGCACAAGTTGCTACGGCAATAAAAACAGAAAATGTAAATATTCCAGCCGGAAATATTATTGAAGGCATGGATGATCTGGCTGTTTCTATACCCGGCGATTTTACAAGTATTGATCAGCTTGAACAAACGCCTGTGAGCTCATTTACAGGTAATACAATATATTTGAGTGACATTGCTTCTATAAGTGAAGGTATCAGGGATAAGCATGAGATTGCAAGGCTTGAAGGTGAAACCGGAATTGGTATTTTTGTCCAAAAGCAGGCTGGCGCAAATACACTGGAAGTTGTCAATGCAGTGAGAGAACAAGTTGAGCAGATAAAACCTCATTTGCCCGCTGATGTTACAATTGAAGAGTTGATGGATAACTCAGAATTGGTCGTTTATACATTAAGAAACCTTAACTCAACGATCTTATTTGTTGCAATTTTTGTAATCCTTGTTGTTATCTTTTTCCTTAGAAAATGGCGGAGTAGTTTGATTATTATATTAACAATACCATTTTCTTTAATTGTAGCCTTCATATTTATGTACCTGGGTGGTTATTCTGTTAATATTTTCTCTTTAATGTCGCTGGCCATTGCGCTTGGAATGGTAATAGATAATGCAATCGTAGTTTTTGAAAATATAAGCAGGCACATTGAAAATGGAGTACCTCCTAAACAGGCTGCGATTATTGGAACGAGAGAAATGGGAGGCGCCATTACTGCTGCTACTCTTACTACTATTGCTGTGTTTTTTCCTCTTTTATTTTTGGATGGTATTGTTGGTATAATGTTTCGCCAACTCGCTGTTATAACATCAATTACACTCTTAGCTTCATTATTCACAGCTTTATTTTTAACACCAATGCTAAGTTCAATTCTTATAAAAAGCCCCAAAGCGATAAAAAGTGGAAAGAACAAGTTTTTTGAATTTAGTGAGAAATTTTTTATTCTGATAGAAAGGTTCTATATGGCTACTCTTAATGCAGCTTTGAACAAAAGGTTGTTGGTAGTTATAATTGCATTAATTATTTTTTCGGGTTCTCTTTTGTTAACAAGAGTTATAGGAACCGATTATATTCCTGATTTTGATGCCGGAGATCTTAGTGCAGTTGTTGAAACAAGGGTTGGAGCAAGCACAGAGGAGACAATAAAGCTTACTAAGAAAATTGAAAGCATTTTTCGTGAAGAAGTGCCTGAAATAAGAAGTCTATATAGCTTAACAGGGCAGAGTGAAGAAGGAATTCTTAGCTCCGTTGGTTTCAGAGAGGGTAAAAATGTCACTACTGTTTTTGCGCGTATTGTGCAGCCGGAAGATAGAGACAGGAGTTCTGATGAAATTGCTGAGATCCTAAGAAAACGTATTGCAGAGCTTCCTGAAGTTGAAGATTACGTGGTTAGTGGTGGTAGCCTTTTATCTGCAGCAGTTTTGGGAAATATAAGGCCGATAGAGCTGAAAATTCTCGGATATGATATTGATCAGCTAAATGAGCTGGCTGTCCAAATACAGGATTCCATGGAGGCCACAGGATATTTTGCCAATATTCAAAGTTCAACCGACAGGGGAAAACCCGAATTACAGGTAAATGTAGACAGGGATAAAGCTTCTTTGCTTGGATTAAACACGGCTATGCTTTCTATGCAGATTAGACAAAGTTTGTATGGCTTGTCAGCCGGAAATATGAGTATCGATGATGAGGATGTTGAAATCTGGTTAAGATATGCTAAGGAATTCACATCTTCCGCCGATGATTTGAAGAATATAATGTTATCTACGCTTCACGGAACACAGATTCCACTGGGCTTGGTTGCCGATATAGAGGAGGGCAGAGGTGTGCTTGAGATTAAAAGAGAAAATCAGCAACGTGTTGTTTATATAAAAGCCGAACCTCAGGGAATATCTCTGGGAGGTGCTGCCGAAGTGCTTGAAAAGGAAATAGATAAGATGGATATTTCTCCGGAAATACAGTTGGAATTTGGAGGCCAGGTTTCAGAGCAAGCGGAGTCCTTCAGAAGTTTGTATGTAATGTTTGTTATTGGCCTTTTGCTTGTCTTTATGGTTATGGCATCCCAGTTTGAATCACTCAAAAATCCATTTATAATCATTTTCACAATTCCTCTTTCTGTGACAGGTGTTATATTAGCATTTTACCTGACAGGCTTAACGCTTAGTGCTGTTACTTTCTTAGGTGTTATTATGCTTTTGGGTATTGTTGTAAATAATGGCATTGTTATAGTCGATTATACTAACCTGCTTAGATCCAGAGGCCTGGATGTCAGAGATGCTATTAAAAATGCAGGTAACAGCAGGCTGAGGCCGGTACTAATGACATCTTTTACTACTATGCTTGGAATGC
>JAWOBS010000305.1:0-23076 GCA_046484145.1 Bacteroidales bacterium | reverse complement strand
ATCACCTGAAGGATTACCTCCTTCATCAGGATTTGCGACCAAAGCAAGGCTATATTCCGGAACAACAGCTTCTTCATAATTAGCTGTTATGGTAACGTTATAGTCAGGCATTGTATAGTAGAAATCCTCATTCGAGCTGATTTCATCTCCACCAATAGTCCAGTTAACAAAGTCAAAACCAACTTCAGGATTTGCACTTATCAGAACTTCGGTTCCTTCCTGGTAATTACCATCACCTGAAGGATTACCTCCTTCATCAGGATTTGCAACCAAAGCAAGGCTATATTCCGGAACAACAGCTTCTTCATAATTAGCTGTTATTGTAACATTAGAAGCCGGCATTGTATAGGTAAAAGTTTCCAGTTCACTTATTATGTCATCACTTATAGTCCAGTTAATAAAGTTATAACCATCGGCAGTATTTGCGTTTATCTGAACGGAAGCTCCTTCTGCATAGTTTCCTCCACCTGAAGGTGAACCACCTGTCTCAGGATTTGCAATTAATTCTAGAGTGAATAAAGGTTCTGAAGACATTTCAACGAAAGCCTGCAGATTCCAGTTAAAGGTTAGAGCATTGTTAAGATCGGTAAGTTCTACCCAGCTGCCATCCCATAGTATCATATTTCCTTTTCCTGGAACCTGGGGGCCTGCATCCCGACCCAGAGGAAAAACTCCATCTCCTGGATCATCATATTCAACGCCAAACCATAATTCCATGCTTGCATCTATGAAATATGTGTTTGTCAACTCAACTTCATTCCAACTACCTGCAACTTGAGTAAAATCCTGACTAACGTATTCTGTTAGGTTATCAGAGTCAGGCCCTTGCCAGATTTTTACAGTAGCACTGGTAGCGGCATCGTTTACAAATGCTCTTATTTTTGTTATTTCAAAACCATCATAAGCCGCTATGTCAGATGGTTCCCACCTGGAAGCAATAGAATATACCCTGGCGGTTCCGGAACCAACAGAGCCGTCATTATTATTATCATCCCAGTGCAACCAGCCTGAAAAAGTACTAGCAGCAGAGCCTTTTCCTGAGGAGTAATCGCCTTCCTGGTACCACTCGCCAAATTCATCTTGTCTGTCCTCGGCAGCTATAGACCATGCCATATAAGTATAAGCCGCATCCTGCTCAAGATCAAAGTGATTATAAGATGATCCAACACCTGAGTAAATAACAGTTCCGCCACCGGGTATTGATTCCCCTACAGTATAAGTTTGCCCGTTAACAGGCGTGCCAATTTCATTTCCGGCAGGAGCATAGGCAATTAGTATGTTGTCGTTAAATTCATTTAAATCCCATGTGAGATTAATCTGTGTTGTGGAAACTGCTGTCGCAACAAAGTTGTCAGGATTTGGCACACCACCAAGATAAGTTTGTGCCTCTTCGAGAGCTGCGGCAGCATCAAGTGCGCCGATTCCCAATTGGCCTGTATAACCAGGGTTAACATCATAAATGTCAACTCTTACACTATTAACCAGGATATCCCAAAGTTCTTCGTTTGTTAGTACACCCTGGGTGTTAGAAACGATTAGAGCTGCTACCCCTGATACATGTGGACAAGCCATTGATGTGCCACTTTTAAAACTGTAGTCCGAATTCACTTCAGTACTTGCAACATTAGTTCCGGGAGCTGTAATATCAACCCAGGGGCCAAAGTTTGAGAAACTTGATTTCTGGCCCTTGTTGTCATGAGAAGCTACAGCCATAGCTCCCATAACATTATCATCATTATATCCATAATAAGCCGGATACCAGTCGCCATCATCATTGTCATTACCGGCTGCAAAAATAGTTATACCACCAACTAATCCATTACCACCACCATGTGCATTGAAATAATCAATCCCATCAAGGGCATTTTGATTATAATAACCGGAATATTCGTAACCCCAACTGTTTTGAGAAATAGATGCGCCATTATCTGCTGCATAAATATTTATTCCAAGATTAGTAAGGCCGGAGTTGCCCCAAAGGTCGATAGACATAATTTTTGCTCCGTTTCCGCTTCCATCGCCACCGGCTAATCCGGCAACACCAACATTGTTGTTGGTAACGGCAGATACAGTGCCGGCAACATGAGTTCCATGACTACCCGGTGCAGTACTGGTTCCTTCAGGGCCAATGTCAGGCCACATGTTTGCTTCAATATCAGGATGATCATACTGTACTCCCTGGTCTATTATAGCGACTATAAAACTTGGGTTACCTTTTTCTATTTCCCATGCTGCTTCAGCATTGCAATCCCAGCCGGGTGTTCCTACCTGGCCGATGTCTTGACCTGTATTGTTAAAATGCCATTGATTTGCCGAATAAAGTGGATCATTAGGTGTCCACTTATCACTTTTGTCATAATTTAAGGGCTTGGTTTCAACAGGCTCTATATGCCTGATAGTATATTTAGGCTCTGCTATTGCAATTTCATCTAATGCTTGAAACATTTTAACTGCCTCAATAACATCAATGCTTTTGTTAAACTTAACTTCTCTCCATAAATGAGCGCCTCAGGCCTGATGCCTTTCTTTATGCTTTTCGGATGCAGGTGAAATCCTGTATAAAGCATCCAGCGCTCTTTTGTACTCAACAACTTCTAATTCCCGGTTAACCTTATCCAAAGCAGCAATTCCGGTTTTTACATAATTCTCTTTTTCAGGAGTAAAGAATTCTGCATCGAGCTCTTGATGCATGTATGGTTGGATTTTTATAATTACTATTCCTTGCTCATAAGCATTGGAAGGTATTTTATTTATATCAACAGGGGGCCGGTTTCCCCTTTTGACATTATATTTTAGTTCAAGGTTTTGTTGCTCCTTTAAAGACTCTATTTGGTTGGAGTTCAGTCCCTTTGACTGAATATTGTTTTCATTTTTATTTACCTGTATGTTTGCAAATGCAACTACGATGTAAATGCTGAAAAAGAAAAGAAGTAAGCTAATGCGTTTCATTGTCGATAGGTTTTTTATAAATTATTAATAGAAAAATATTTTGGAAAATTAAGAAAATAAAACAATACTTAATTAAGAAAAGCACTTAATATTATAAACTTTTTTAAAGTTAATATGTTCAAAATTGCTAATTATGTTTTTTGGCGATATTTCTCTTCGAAAAGAGCATGTGTTCATTGTAGAAATGTGATGTTAGTTGTTTTAGAAGTTAAATCAATAGTTAATTGCTTATAAAAAAAGCCGCTTGAAATCTCTTTCAAACGGCTAAACAACATAAAGAATCAATTCAACCCAAACCAAAATATTTAAAGAACGTTAATCTTTATTGTTTTTATGATTTTTTTTCGATGTCAGTTTTTTTTTCTGTTTCTTCACTTTTTGCCATTTCTTCTGTTGAAGTTTCTTCAATTTCTTCTTCGGGAGTACTAATTAATGACAGGTCAAAAACTTCTCCGTCAAAACCTATAAGCTTTTCTTCCTGGGCTTCTTTGAAGACTTCTTTTGTGTTTCCGGGAATTGTTTCATCCAGCTCTTCTTCTCCTTTTGTTAAATACTCTATCACTTCTCCGTTAGAAATGTAAAAAATCAATTTTTGAATTTTTGACTGGCCTTGTGCAGCTGTTAGTATCATTATTACTGTTCCGATTGTTAGTAGTAGCTTTTTCATGACTTTGTGTTTTTATTTGTTTTTAAAATTGTGTGTTTTATATTTCGTTATTCTTTTTTTGTCAGTTTCTATGCATAAGACGTCTTCGCATTTCAAAAGTTACAATGAAATAAAAAAATTTTCGTTTTATTTTGCGTTTAGCTCTGCATCTTAATAATAACAGGATATTTGAATGAATTATCATAAACATATTTAACAATTTTTATTTATAATTAGCCCGAAATTCAATGAAACCATGAAAAAGAACACCTAGAATCTAGTTTCTCAACTAAATATTAATAATACACTGAAAATAACTTCTGTTTTGGCTGAGATTAGCTTTTATGACCCAAACCGTATTGGTTCCAAAAGACCATACAAAATTGGTGCAGGTTTCATTGCTTTAAATGCTTTTAATTTTGCAGATAGCGAGAATATCAAAAGAGATATTGGTTTAGTAACCATCGGTGTTATTGAACCAATAAGAAGTACTTCGAAATTTAGTGTTCCAATTTATTTCGGATTAGGATATTTGTTGATAGAGAACGATTTTTTTGCTATATTTGGACCAGGCATACGACTTAACTTTTAATCCTTTTAAATGAATTTTATATTTAAATTTCTTGAGTTTATTGAAGGCAATAAACTAATTGAAAGAGATCAAAAGACCTTGCTTGCTGTAAGTGGAGGTATTGATTCTGTTGCCATGGCGCATTTTTTTTATATTTCGAAATATGAATTTGAGATAGCACATTGCAATTTTGGTTTAAGAGGCAAGGAGTCGGATCAGGATGAAGTTTTTTGCAGGGAGCTTGCAGAAAAATATAATGTATCTTTTTTTAGTACAAAATTCGACACACAAAAATACGCCAGGGAAAATAAAGTTTCTATACAAACTGCTGCCAGGGATTTGCGCTATAAATGGCTGGAAGAAGTCCGCCAACAACACAACCTTGACCTTATTGCAACCGCTCACCATCTTGATGATAACGCAGAAACAATGTTGTTTAATATTGCAAGGGGCACAGGTTATGCCGGAATCAAAGGAATACCACTTGTTAATAAATTGATAGTGCGCCCCTTAATGGTTTTTCAAAGAGATGAAATTGAAAGCTTTTTATTTCAGAATAATTTAAAATATAGAGAAGATAGTTCTAATATTAAGACAGATTATTCAAGAAACAAAATAAGGAACAATGTTTTTCCGGTTTTAAAAGAGATAAATCCTGATGTTATCAGGAACTTCGCTTCACTTGCTAACATAGCAAAAAAAACAGAAGAGTTGCTTATTTATCTTATAAATAAAGAAGGTTTACTTGTTGAAAAAGGCAATGAATATCACATTCCTATCGAAAAATTAAATAAATATCCTGTAAGAGAAACCCTGCTTTATCACATTTTAAAAGAATTTGGGTTTTCCCCTTCTCAAACCCGCGATATCAAAAGCACCAGTAAAACACAACCGGGAAAATATTTTAAATCTGATAATTACATTTTAATCAGAGACAGGGAGAATTTTATTGTGGCTCCCATAAAAGACGAATTTATTAATGGTGATATAGATATAATTCCGGATCAGATATGCCAGATAAACAATAATTTGTGCCTTAATACTTCTGTCAAAGACAAGAGTCCTGACTTTTCAATACCTAAAGAGAGCAACTTTGCTGCATTAGATTTTGATTTGCTAAAGTTTCCCCTGAAACTGCGCAAGTGGAAAGAGGGTGATTCTTTTTGCCCTTTTGGCATGGAAGGCAGAAAAAAAATCAGTGATTTTCTTATAGATATAAAAACTCCTTTGCATAAAAAGGAAGAAGTTTTGGTCTTGCTTTCCGGAGATGATATCGTTTGGGTTGTAGGCCACAGGCCGGATAACAACTACTGCGTAACCGACTCAACGAAAAAAATTTTTATAGCTAAAAGCTTTCATACATAAAACTTACTAATAACTTTGCCGGGTTATTTTAAACAACTATTATTTTTTTGTGTTGTATATAATTAATTTGTTAACAATTAAGTTCTCTAATATTTAACAAACATCAAATACTATGTTTAAAAAAGAATTAACTTTTCTGGTGATCTTGTTTTTTGGAGCAAGTCTTTTTTCTAATTTATCAGCGCAGGTTTTGGAACCGGTAAGCTGGAGTTTCTCTCATAAAGAAAAAGGAGAGAATGTTTATGAGCTGGAATTCAAAGCTGTAATTGAACAAAACTGGGCTATCTATGGCCCCGATATTCCAGCCGGTGGCCCTATTGCTACTAGCATTGAATTTAATAAGTCCGATGATTATAAGTTAATTGATGGGTTGGTATCTCCCGATGTTGATGTAAAATATGACCCTAATTTTGAAATGGAACTAGCCATGATATCAGGACAGGCAACATTTACTCAGCTTGTTAAGGTGATATCTGACGAAGAAGTCATAATTACCGGTGAGTTGGTTTATATGAGTTGTGATGATAGCAGGTGCTTACCTCCCGATTATATTGACTTTGAATTTAAATTGCCGGCAGCAAAGGCTGTTGAAAAGCAAGAAGCAGCTACAAAAGCAGAAATAGAACCCTTAATAGAGATAGACGACACTACTGCTACAATTGACATTGAAGAAGAAGTAAAGGCAGAAGAAACAGAAGAAAAATCAATACAACAGCAAGAAGAGCTATCAGAAGATAAAGAGGAGAGCTCTTTATTCTGGGATTTGATAAAAGGATTTCTTGGAGGATTACTGGCGTTGCTTACTCCATGTGTTTTCCCTATGATACCGCTTACAGTGAGCTATTTTTTGCGTAATGCAGGAAATCGAAGAAAAGCTGTTAGAGATGCATTGTTTTATGGATTTAGTATAGTGTTTAGCTATGTTGTTTTGGGAATGGCAATTTCTATGATATTTGGTGCCGACACATTAAATGCACTGGCAACCAGCCCTGGCTTTAATGTCTTTTTCTTTCTGCTGCTAATGTTTTTTGCAGCCTCTTTCTTTGGTGCCTTTGAATTGCAGATGCCGGCAAGCTGGTCGAATAAGCTTGACAGCAAGGCAGACAAGACAGGAGGCCTTGCGGGAGTTTTTTTAATGGGAATTGTTTTCGTATTAGTATCTTTTTCATGTACCGGCCCAATCGTAGGTACTTTACTGGTTGAGGCTGCGACAGGTGGTAGCTTGTTCTCGCCGGCAATGGGAATGCTTGGATTTAGCCTTGCATTGGCAATACCATTTACATTATTTGCTGTATTCCCAACGGCCTTAAAGTCGCTGCCAAAATCAGGCGGATGGATGAATGCCATTAAAGTGTTTTTAGGATTTATAGTTGTGGCATTTGCCTTGAAGTTCCTGGCAACGGCTGATGCAGTTGCTCAGTGGGGTATTGTTACCAGGGAATTGTTTATTGTTTTGTGGATGGCAATATTTTTATTGCTTGGCCTATACTTAATTGGAAAGATCAAGTTTGCACATGATTCTGAATTGAATTATGTAAGTGTGCCAAGGCTGTTCTTAGCTATAGCCAGTTTTGCATTTGTGTTTTACTTACTTCCCGGCCTTTTTGGAGCACCGCTGAAAACAGTAAGTTCTTTTCTGCCTTCAATGACAACGCAAAGCTTTGATTTGTCAAAAGGTGTTGCCGGAACCGCCATTATAGATCAAGACAATATATACACCGGAAAAAGTGTAAAAGAAGGGCCGCATGGCTTAATGGCCTTTACAGATTATGAGGAAGGTCTGGCTGCTGCCAAAAAAGCAGGGAAACCTGTTTTGCTTGATTTTACAGGGCTTGGATGTTCAAATTGCCGCAAAATGGAAGCTACAGTTTGGTCTGAGCAAGATGTAATTGACAGGTTTAAGAATAATTTTGTTAAAATTAGTTTGTTTGTTGACGACAGGACTTCCTTACCGGAAAATGAACAATTCGTTTCTTCCGCTATGGGAAGAGAAAGAAAGATTACCCGTGTGGGACAAAAATGGAGCTTGTTCCAGGCAGAAAAATACGGCACAAACACACAGCCTTATTATGTTATTCTTGATCATGACGAGCAAATTCTCACAGAACCTAGAGGATACAATACAGATGTGGAAGAATACATTAAATTTCTTGATGAAGGTTTTGAGAATTTTAAAAACAAGAAGTAAACATTATCTTACTTCTTGTTTAGCCAGTTAATAGCAATAAATGCCATTAATCCGGCACCTGTTTTAAGTGACTCCTCATCAACATCAAAAGTAGATGTGTGAAGATTTGAAGTGATATTTTTGCTCATATTACGGATTCCCAATCGGTAAAAACAGGAGGGTATTGCATGAGAAAAATATGCAAAATCTTCGGCTGTCATTGCAAGCTCCAGCTCTTCAACATTTTCTTTACCAAGAAATTCCCGGGCATATTTTGTGTAATCTTCCACAACGTTTATGTCATTAACAAGAAAGGGATAACCTTTCTCTATTCTAACTTCGCAATCACCACCCATGCTTCTTGCTACACCACTTGCAATATTATTAATTTTCTCATGAGCTTGTGCCCTCCATTCTTCATCAAAGGTCCTGAATGTTCCATCCAGGCGAACTTCATCGGGAATAATATTGTTTCTTCCCTCACCGATAATTTTACCAAAAGATAATACACTTGGCATATACGGCTTAGAAATTCGACTAACAACCTGCTGTAATGCCACAACAATATTCGAAGCTATCACAACAGGGTCAATATTTAGATGCGGAGTTGCAGCATGGCCGCCTTTTCCTTTTACCACAAGATATACTTCATCAGTACTTGCCATGTATTTGCCGGCTTTTACACCAACACTTCCGGCATCAAGCCCGGGAAAAACATGCTGTCCGAAAATTACTTCAGGTACAGGATTTTCTAAAATTCCTTCTTTTATCATTGTTATAGCTCCTCCGGGATAAGTCTCTTCTGAAGGCTGAAAAATTAATTTTACAGTTCCTTCAAATTCATCACTCATGCTTTTTAATATTTTTGCCGCCCCAAGTAGGCACGCCATGTGCACATCATGCCCACATGCATGCATAACTCCCGGTTTTTTACTAATATAATCAGTTTCGTTGGTTTCATGTATTGGCAATGCATCCATATCTGCACGTAATGCCAAAGCTGTTTTGGATGGGTTTTTCCCTTCTATAAGGGCTACAACACCGGTTTTTGCTATGCCTTTATCATACTTTATACCATATTCATCAAGCTTCTTGGCAATAAACGAAGCAGTCTCATATTCCTGTAATGACAATTCGGGCTTTGAATGTAAATGTCTTCTCATAGAAACAAGTTCATCAAACATTTCAGATACAAGGCTGTTCACTTTTTCTTTTATGCTCATCATTGATGTTTTTTATTAACAAATAAAACTTAGGTGCAGTAATAATTATATTAAAAATGATTTTCAAAATATAATGCAAAGTTAAATAAGAAGTAAGATCATTCAACTTTTTCAATTTTGTTTTGATCCAGGTAAACCAAAAATGCTGATATGTTTGCATATCCCATCCTTGTCAGTAGTTCTTTATACCTGTAAATTTGTTTTTTATAAAATTCTGAGGGATTACCGGTTTTATAATCTATAACTGCAGTTTTGTTTTCTGCCAAAACCACCCTGTCCGGCCTAAAAAAGTCTCCCTTTTCGTTCATTATATCAGCTTCGTTTTTAACAACAACGCCTTTTTTAAACCAGGAAGAAAGTTCAGGAGAATTTATCAATCCGTTAATATTAGCATAAAGCACTTGTTTTTCTTCCACGCTGATTTCTCCGTTTATCAGCATTTGATTCAAAACAAAATCAACATCCTCTACATAAAATATATTTTCCATTACCTTATGCATAAGCTTTCCCCTGCTAAGAGCAAGCATTGCTTCATTGCCTGCAGCAAGGGTTTTAACTCCCGGTTTAACACGAATGCGGTTTCTCCAATCATTGCTAATATAGTCTTTTAAAGCTACATCAAAATCAGGGCTTATGTTATCATTATCTTTTGAAAGGTTTTGTTTCCCGGTAAAATTTTGGCCAAATGTGTACAGCTTAACTCCTTCTTGCCAAAGCTGCTTGTCAACTAAAAAACTATTCAGAAATCCCGGGACAGTATTCTCCTTGAATTTTTCGTTTTTCGGCAGCGATGATAATACAAAAAGCTTCTCTACCGGCCGTGTAAATGCCACATATACAAGATTTAAAAGATCAAGTAATGATTTTTCCTTTTCTTTATTGTAAAAATCCTCAAGACAAGTATCTTGCATCGCTGTTTCGTAAGTAATATAGGCTGTGTTAAGTCCGGGCACTACGCTATCATCAAGTGAAGCCCAAAAGCCCTTTACTGTTGTACTGCTATTTTTCTGCTTTGCAAAAGGATAAATTACAACCGGAAATTGCAGGCCCTTTGCCTTATGAATGGTTTTAACCTGAACAGCTTCAACACCCTCCGGCAAAATAACTGAATAATCATTTTTTACATCTTCCCACCATTCTAAAAAGCCATCAATTGTTGAAGGATTTTTATCAAGAAAATCGTAAACAGCATCCATGAAAAATGCTATAAACGGGCTTACTTCATCTTTTGCTGAAAAAAACAATCTTACAATGTACTCACAGACATCCCATAGATTCAGCTTTTTTAAATAATTAAATGAAAGATTATAATCATTTTTAGCAAGTAAGGCTTCTAGCTTTTGGAGATGTATAGTTTTGTTCCGAATCTTTTTTAAAGTAAACACATCAAGCTCTTTAAAAGCATCGTGTATGTTTTCAATTTTTGCAAGATGCCCTTCTGCTGCCAGGTAATTAACGACTTCACTAAAAGCAACATTATCATCGGGCCTTATTAACAGCTTAAGAAATGAAATGAAAAAGTTAACGTCAGCAGAGAAAGAAAGCAGCAATGATTCAGAAGAAATGACATCTATTTTGTGTTCCAGTAAATATTTTGCTGTAAGGTTTGCTTCATCATTTGACCGGCATAATATTGTAATATCACTAAGATTATGCTTTAAGTCATGCTTTAGTTCTTCGATTATCTCAAGTATTCTTTTTAATGTAATTTCTTTTTTGTCGGAATCGTGGCTTTCGTTATTTTCATCAACAAATTCTAAATGCACATATCCACCTTGTTTATTCTCAAGAGGCATTTGCCGGCAACCGTCATAAATATTTTTAAGATCTTCCGGCAGCACGTTTTCTTTTATGAATTTAAAAAAGGCGTTATTAAAATTAACAATCTCTGTATAAGAGCGATAATTTGTTTCCAGCTTTTTTTCAAAATAGTAATTCTTTAATGCGAATTCCCATGAGGGCCTTGAAACAGCTTTTATTTCCTCTGGTATTTCCGGCAAAATAGCAAATTGCTCTACCTCTCCACCTCTCCACCTGTATATTGCCTGTTTACAGTCACCAACAACGAGGTTCATATTTGCATTTGCAAGTGCATTTTCAACCAGCGGCAATAGATTTTGCCATTGAAGAAGAGAAGTATCCTGAAACTCATCTATCATGTAATGTTGATATTTCTCGCCTAATCTCTCATAAATAAAAGGCACGGGCTGAAGTGAAACTATCTCCGCTATTTTTTTATTAAAATCCGAAATATGCAAGAGGGAGTTTTCCCCTTTAATATCATTTAGCACCCTTTCAACTTCATTTAATACAGCAAGAGGAAAAATATTTTTATTCACCAGCTTTAATAAAAGATAGTCAGGCATTTTATTATCTGCTTTTTCCCTGATAAGAAAATAAGCATCAATGATTATGGGTTTTAAAAATTCTATAGATGTTTTTTCGTCTTCAGAAGCATCCTTGGAAAACCAATTGTCTTCGTTAATTGTCTTTTCAACAAAACTATTTGGTGTGATCTTGTCAGTTATTTTACCGGCAGCAAGATTGCGGAAATAAACTGATATTCCCTTTGATTTCTGGTAAAAAGCAGAATCCGTTATATTTTCCTTGTTTAATGCACTAACTACTTTGGAAGCTATGTCCTGTATGTCGTTTTCAAATGCTTTTATTCTTTTAACAATTTCTGTTTGAATGTTTAAAAAGTCATCAAGGCCAATATCTTGTATCTTTTGTATGTTGTTGTTAACATCTTCTTCATGAATAACCTGAGCTAGTTTGAGTATTTCCTTTTCAGGAGAAAGCTTTTTCTCATCATCTGTCATTCTCTCCATAAAAGCAAGCATAAGCTTTGTGAGCAGCTCTTCATTTTCATTTCCAACTCTGCTTATTAGAATGTCTATTGCCTGGCTCAGCAGATGTTTAGAGTCCAGCTCAATGTCAAAATTCAGCGGTATTTGTAAGTCAAATGCAAAAGTTCGTATTATGCGATACGTAAAACTATCTATTGTACTAACTGCAAAATCACCATAATTGTGTAGAATGAATGACAATACATCACCCGCATTATTTATTATTTGCTCAGTAGTTAGATTAGCTTCCTCTTCTATGACCTTTTTCAGGTTGATGATTTTTTGAGGCCACTCTTCCTGCTTTTTGTCTTTTAGCCCTGATAGGTCTGCAAGTGCTTCTATTATGCGCTGCTTCATTTCTGCTGCAGCAGCATTTGTAAAAGTTATGGCCAAAACATTTTTTACTTTTGTTTTGTCAGATAAAACAATTTTTAAATACTCCTTAACAAGAGTAAATGTTTTACCACTACCGGCAGATGATTTATATACAACAAAATTGTTTTGCATTGCATTTTAAGATTATGATAACGAAGCTAAGAAAATTTTCAGACATTAAATATATCCTCATAAATTACAATCAGCATTATTTTGCATGGATATCCGTATTGTGCTTTTTTATTTCTTATATTTGTTTTACTATTGATTTGCGAATCAGCGTATTATAAGTTTTTTTTATAAAACTGCACTCTTTTTACCTCAAAACAACAATAAGCATGAGAAAAGCTATAGTATATATTTTTCTGCTTTTATTTTCATCTTCTGTTTATTCTTTGGATACGGATTTGTTTTTTAAATATCCACGTTTAGAAAAACAAAATAAAAGCCATGAATCTTCTTTTGGTAAAAAGTCCAAAGAAATAAAAATCTTTAAATATGTCTTTTATCCTGAGACAGCAATAAATTATTATTTTGATAATTTCATGAGCCTTGAGTTTGGCATTTATAAAATTAACACATCAAAATACTCTTCAAGTTTTCCGAGTCTTTTTGGAAGTTCGTCATCAATAACAATAGAGGGGCATTCAAATTTTAAAGATGCTTTTATTATTGGCCCAAAATACACCTTTATGGCCTTTTTAGGAATATTTGAGGTCGGAGCTTCAGCAGCAGTTTACACAGATTTCGAAGATTTTACCGTATGTGTGAGGCCATTTGCCGGACTGACAGTTTTTGGGATTTCCAGTTTAAGCTTTGGTTATAATTATAATATACCGGGTTATGGCTTCAAACAGTTGAGCAATTATAGTCTTCAGCTTAAAATCAGGTTTGGCTTGTTTTAAAAGAAAAGGTACTTTGAGCCTGCATCCCGGAATGACGTGCATAGGGATTACGTATTGGAAAGCGTTGGCAATAAGGGAAAAAGGGCAGGCTGCGCCTGCCCTTTTTTTCCTACCCCCTCAATAAAGCACCTGTCATCCTGAGCCATCGGCGAAGGATCCCGTTGAAATTAGGAAAGGGCTGTTGAAAGCTTTGGTAATAGAACACACGTCATTTCGAGCGTTAGCGAGAAATCCCGTTGAAACTAGGAAAGCGTTGTTGAAAGCACCCCTGCACCGACTTAATTAAAGCGCACCGTCATTTCGAGCGTCAGCGAGAAATCCCGTTGAAATCAGGGAATGCTGGTTAAAAGCGGTGTTTAAAAGAAGCAGTCACGCTAATGCTCGCGATTTCTCCGTTACGGTCGAAATGACGTGCAGAAAATACCAGAACTGGAAGCTTCCAATAGGAACTTCCGGCTTCGGGTTTGCTGTAAAAACCGGATTTTATTATTACAGAGCCTGCTCCCAGGAGCTGCCTTCTTTGGAATCTTTCACAGTAATGTTAAGCTTGTTTAAGGCATCACGGATTTTATCGGAAGTCTCAAAATCTTTTTTCTCACGGGATTGCTTTCTGATATCAAGAATTATATCCATTAAGCTATTGAGAGTTTCGGAGCTTTTTTGATTATCTGTATTTTCTTCAGACAATCCAAAGATGTCAACAAGAAAAACACTAAATACATTCTGCAGCTTATTGATATCTTCTTTTGTCAGATTGTCTTTTTTATCATGAGCTGAATTAATAATTCTAACTGCATCAAAAAGCTCAGCAATTGCTATCGGGCTGTTAAAATCATCATTCATTGCATCATAGCATTTCTTTTCGATAGCAGTAATATCAGCAGTGGATTTTTCAGCAGGTTTAAGATTTTTCAAAGTAGTATAGGCCTGGAACAATCGTTTAAGTCCCTTTTCAGCTGCCTGTAAAGCTTCATTGCTAAAATCAAGAGTGCTTCTGTAATGCGCCTGCAAGATAAAAAACCTGATTGTCATAGGGTTATATGCTTTCGCCAGGCTTTCGTGCTTGCCTGAGAAAAACTCTCTCAAAGTGATAAAATTGCCCAGTGACTTTCCCATCTTTTGACCGTTGATGGTTATCATATTATTATGCATCCAGTATCGGACAGAATCTTTGCCATTAGCTGCAACAGATTGAGCAATTTCACAATCATGATGCGGGAATAATAAGTCCATTCCACCACCATGAATGTCAAATACTTCACCAAGATATTTTGTGCTCATAGCAGAGCATTCCAGGTGCCAGCCGGGAAAACCGTCACTCCAGGGCGAAGGCCAACGCATTATGTGTGATGGCGAGGCTTTTTTCCACAATGCAAAATCAACAGGATTTTTTTTCTCATCCTGGCCTTCCAGTCCACGGGTATTTGCAATCATATCTTCCAAAACTCTGCCGCTGAGCTTTCCATATTTGTGATCTTTGTGATATTTTTCAACATCAAAATAAACCGATCCGTTTACCTCGTATGCATATCCGGCGTTTAATATCGCTTTCACCATTTCTATTTGCTCAATTATATGGCCTGAGGCACGAGGTTCTATGCTTGGCTTACGAACATTCAGCTTGTCCATGTCTTCATGATAGCGATCCGAAAAATACTGAACAACTTCCATTGGCTCAAGCTGCTCTACTCTCGCTTTTTTTGCAATTTTATCTTCACCCTCATCAGCATCATTCTCGAGATGCCCAACATCTGTAATGTTTCTAACATATCTTACTTTATATCCTAAATGCTGAAGATATCTGAATACCATGTCAAATGTTACAGCAGGGCGTGCATGCCCCAAGTGGCCATCGCCATAAACTGTTGGCCCGCAAACATACATCCCCACAAAAGGAGGATTTAGTGGTTCAAATATTTCTTTTTTCCTGCTAAGTGAATTATAAATAGTGAGTTTATGATGTGTCATATTATGATATTTTAGTTTGCAAAGATACAAATTTGTATAAAGCTCTTTTGCGAATGTCATTTAAGATTATTGATTTTTAGCCCATTATTTCAATATTGTTAATAATGTTAATGTTGATAATCAGGTTTTTGTTTAAAAAATCATTAAATTTGGTTAAATATTCAAACAAATACGACTACTTATTTTTAATAATCAACAAACATAAAGAAAAAACAAATGAAAAAGTTCTTTAAGATTACAGGAATCGTCATTGCAGTTATCATTGCATTAATGATCATTTTGCCATATGCTTTTAAAGGTAAAATTGTTGAAATAGTAAAAACAGAAATAAATGAAAATGTCAATGCAAAAGTAGATTTTGACAGTTTTCATTTGTCATTTTTCAGAAGCTTTCCGGACGTAAATTTGCGGTTAAAAAACCTCAGTGTTATTAATAACGAGCCTTTTGAAGGCGACACACTGGCACATATCAGGACTCTATCGGTTAGGGTTAGCCTTTTTAGTTTCTTTGGAGGTGATGGATATAAAATTAAAAGTATTTTGCTTGATCATCCAAATGTTTATGTTAAGATTTTGGAAGATGGAAGTGCAAACTGGGATATTGAAAAGGAAAGAGAGCTTGAAGATGGTGAAGAAGACGTAGATACAGAAGGATCTGCATTTAAACTTACACTAAAACGATTCGCCCTTAGGAATGCCAATATTTTATACGATGATAAAGATTTTGATATCTTTTTTAAGATGACAAATTCAAATCTTAATCTCAGTGGTGATTTTACGGAAAGTACCACAAACATTATAATACAAAAAACCAATGCTGAAAAGATGTTTTTGAATGTTGAGGGTATCCCTTTACTGGCAGGGGCGAAGTTTGACATGGAAGCAGGCATTGCTGCTGATCTTGACAATTTTAGTTTTACGTTTTTAGACAATAGGTTCGAATTTAATAATCTTGTACTGAATTTCTCAGGTAGTATTGATATGCCTGAAAGTGATGTTATTATGGATGTTGCTTTTGAAACACCACAAAATAGTTTTAAATCCTTCCTGTCACTTGTTCCTGCCATTTATGCCAAGGATTTTAGCGAACTGGAAACAGACGGAACTCTCGCTTTTGATGGTTTTGCCAAAGGCGTCATGGATAGTGAAAACATACCGGAATTTGTAATCCACATTATTGTTGATAATGGTATGTTTAAATATCCTGATCTTCCGGCAGCAGTTACTGATGTGAACATTAACTCAAAAATAAGTAATCCCGGGGGAATACCGGATCTTACTGTAATAGATATTAGCACGTTTAACCTTAAATTTGCCGACAATCCTGTTGATATCAAACTAAATCTGAAAACTCCAATTTCTGACCCGCAGATAGACGCTGTTTTTAATGGTAAAATTGATCTTTCAAATATTAAAAACATTTATCCTCTGGCAGAAGGAGAATCTTTAGCAGGAATGATTCAAAGCGATATTAAAGCAAAAGGCCGTATGTCTGCCATTGAAGAAGAAAGGTATAATGATTTTCTCTTTGATGGAAGTTTTGTTATTTCTGATATGAAATATACAACTGAAGATTTCCCTGAAGGATTCAACCTAAGTGTAATGAATTTGAATTTTTCTCCTCAATTTGTTGAGCTTAGTTCTTTTAAAGCGTTTATTGGCCAAAGTGATATATCAGCTACAGGCCGCATTAATAATTTATTAGGTTTTGTATTGAATGATGAAATGCTTACAGGCCGTTTTAATACGCAATCTAAATTTATTAATCTGAATCAGTTTGTTGCTGAGGATGAAACCCCGGCTACCGAAGAAAAGCCCGGGGAAGCAGAAGATATTGCTGAGCCTGTTGAAATGTCTGTTTTTGAAGTTCCTGCCAATATTAATTTTACTCTGAAAAGTAATTTTGATAAGTTAATTTTTGACAATATAGAAATGACAAAAGTTAATGGTACTGTAAAAATATCTGATCAGTCAGTTATGCTTAATGATTTAAAGATGAACTTACTTGACGGTGAAATGACAATGAACGGCATGTATTCTTCAAAAGATATTGAAAACCCGAAAATAGATTTTGACTTGGACATCAAAAGTTTCGACATACAAAAGTCTTTCAATACTTTTAACACCTTTGCCAGCCTTGCTCCAATCGGGAAATATTCTCATGGTAAGTTTTCTTCAAATTTGAAAATAAGATCTTTGCTTGATGAGAAAATGAGCCCTGTGTTAAACAGTATGAGTGGCTCAGGTAAATTTGCTTCAAATAATGTAAGAATTGAAAACAGCAATTCATTGTTAAAAATAGCCGAGCAATTAAAAATGGACAGGTTTAAAAATCTTGCTGTAAACGATGTTTTAGTGTTTTTTGAATTTAATGATGGTTTGTTGGAGGTCAAACCATTTGACATAAAATTTGGAAAATCGACGGCAGAAGTAAGTGGTTATCATTCTTTTGACCAAACAATTAACTATGCAGTGAACTTTAGTATACCACGCAGCGAGTTTGGCGGTGCCGCTGAAGAAGCATTAAACAGCTTAGTTAGTAAAGCATCTGCGGCGGGACTGAATATTACACCTGCATCAACTGTTAATGTGGGTGCTATGATATCGGGTACTGTATCAGAGCCAAAAGTCTCTATCAGTCTTGCTCAAAGTGCGGAAGATTTCAAGGATCAGGCCGAACAACAGATAAAAGATGAGATTGAAAACATGAAAGGGCAAGCTGAAGAAGCTATTGAGGATGTAAAAGAAGAAGCCCGCGAAGAGCTCGAAAAAAGAGCACAACAAGTTATAAAAGAAGCTGAAAAGCAAGCAGAAAAGATCAGAAACGAGGCTGCAATAGCTGCACAAAAAATTCGCAATGAAGCCAGGGATAGAGCTGAACAATTAGAAAATGAAGCCACAGGGCCGATAGAAAAAGCAGCTGCAAAAAGAGCCGGCAAGGAGATTGTTGAAGCTGCGGATAAGAAGGCCGATGACCTGGAGAAAGAAGCTGATGCAAAAGCAGAACGCTTAATTACCGAAGCAAATCAAAAAGCTGACAGAATAAGAAAAGGCGTTGATTAAGTGTTTAGATTATAAAATACTGATTTTAATCATTAGCCCGTTGCTTGTAGTAACGGGCTTTTGAATCATTATTAAGGCGCTCGTATATGTTTGCCAGAAAATTGGCATATTCGCTTTCGGGATAATTTTTGTATAATAATTCAAAATAATCTCTTGCTTTTCGGAAATCATCATGGATTACGCCCCAGGCATCCAGTAATTTTGCATATTGTTTGTTTGTTCGATTCTTTTCATAAGCTTGTGTTTCGCGCTTATATCTTTCTGCTGCCCGGTAGTAGTATTTTTTTGCATGCCACTCAAGAGCAGCTTTGTTGGTTTTATTAAGCTCAAGAAGCCTCTTTGCCAGCTCTGCTGTTTTTTCATTATTCTCCAATGCATTATTAACTGAAAAATATGCTTCTGTTAGTGACTCATCCTCAAGCGGATCTCCTTCCAATTCCGGCCAAAACTCATAAGCTTGTTCCCAGCTTTTACTTTCAGCTAAAGCAAGGAAATATCTTTTTTTAATTTCAACAATATATTTTCCATTGGGATAATTATCTATATAATCTTCCATCCGCCTTATCTCTAATGATAAATTGTCAATTTCATGATAAGTTTTGATTAAAGCTATAAGGCTTTCTTCATCCAATATTTTAGAATTTATTCTTGCAATTTCAAGATATTCAATCGTTTTATTTGTTTGTTCCAGTTCATAAGCTACTTTGCCTGCACTAATATATAAGCTTGTGTCGATTTTGCGGTTTTTTTCCTCTTGAGCTTCAATTATTTGTTCATATAATTCCATAGATTCATTAAGCCTTCCTTCTTGATATGATTCATCAGCCTCAGAACGAAGTTTGCTGTATGGATTGAAAATTGAACATGAAACCATAAAAACAAAGCCTGATAAAATTGATAAATAAGTAAGCTTTCTCATAATTAATATTGTGCTTTTAATAATTTTTAGAACTTAAAAAAAACGGCCACAAATAAGATTTATTACAAATCAAAAAAAGAAAAAGGGGCATGTTATATAACATACCCCTTTTAACTCTGTTGACCGACCAGGATTCGAACCTGGACAGACAGCTCCAAAAACTGTAGTGCTACCATTACACCATCGGTCAGAGCTTTTTTGTTTCGGTTGGCAAAGATAGACAAAAAATTTTTTCTGGCAATATTTTTCAATAAACTTGACAAATTTTAATAAAATATTTTTTCAAAAGAATGCGTTTATCCTTCTAAAACAGAGAATTAATAAATTTCAGAGCCGCACAAAAAAAATTATTTTATTCTCTATTTTTTTTATCTTCGCAAGCTGGAAACGTCTTGTAATTTTATTAGTATAAAAATTCAAAATAACCCAATAAATAAGTAATCAGATGGATCAATTATCGTACAAAAAAATTAACAACATATTAGGTTGGCTTGCTTTTGGTTTTGCAACGGCAATTTATTTAATGACAATAGAACCAACAGTAAGTTTTTGGGATTGTGGTGAACGTTTAGCATGTGCTTACAAACTCCAGGTGCCGCATCCACCCGGTGCACCTTTATATCAAATGCTGGCCAGGGTTTTTTCATTGTTTTCCTTTGGGGACGTGAGTATGGCTGCATTTTGGATAAATGCAATGTCTGCAGTAATGGGTGGTTTAAGCATTATGTTTTTGTTCTGGACTATTACCATGTTGGCTAAGAAAATAGTTCAAAAATCAGGTGAAGTTACAAAAACAAAAGCTATTGCAATATTTGGAGCAGGCTTAGTTGGAGCTCTGACCCTTACTTTTAGTGATTCATTCTGGTTTACCGCAGTTGAAGCTGAAGTATATGTTACATCAGTATTCCTGACTGCCCTGGTATTTTGGATTATTCTGAAATGGGAATCTTCATTTGCAAATACAAAAGACAATCTTAAATGGTTAGTTTTAATTTCTTTTATTGTTGGTTTGTCCATTGGTGTGCACATGCTGAATCTTTTGGCTATACCGGCAATAGTATTTGTTTTTTATTTTAAAAAATACAATCCAACCAGAAAAGGTGTTATCCTGGCAGGAGTTGTTGCTTTTGCACTTCTTGGTTTTATTCAGGGTGTTTTAGTCCCTACAGTTGTGAGAGTTGATTGGTGGTTTGAAAGATTTTTTGTTAACGTAGTGGGGATGCCCTTCCAATCCGGCACTATAATTTACTTTATATTACTTATCTCTGCAATAGTGTTTGGTTTATACTACACACATAAGCATAAAAAAGTTGTAGCGAATACTGTTATTCTTTGTATAATGTTCATAATCATTGGCTACTCTTCATTCTTTATGTTAATTATCAGGTCAAATGCAAATGTTCCTATCAATGAAAATGCTCCCAAAGATGCATTAAGCTTACAAGCATATCTTGGCCGTGAACAATATGGCAGTTGGCCATTATTATATGGGCCATATTATAATGCGCCTGTTATTGACGCCGAAGATGGAAAGCCTGTTTACAGGAAAGACAAAGAGCTTGGAAAATATGTGGTTTCCAACGAACGCAAAAACACAGAATATGTCTACGACCCACGCTTTACAACTGTTTTCCCTAGAATGCATAGCAGTCGTGGCATTCATCCGATGGGATATGAACAATGGTTAGATATACAAGGAACTCCTATTAAAGTTGATGGGAGGAGAGGAGAACAGGAAACAATTGTCAAGCCTACTTTTACCGAAAACATAGAGTTTTTCTTCAAGTATCAATTAAATCACATGTACTTAAGATATCTGATGTGGAACTTTTCGGGAAGACAAAATGACATTCAGGGCCATGGAAGCCCGCTAAGAGGAAATTGGTTGTCGCTGCCTTTTATCGATAATTTAAGAATCGGGCCACAAAGTGACCTGCCCGAAACAATGACTTCTAACCCGGGATATAGCAGGTATTTTATGTTGCCCTTTATTCTTGGTGTTATAGGTTTTTTATATCAATTGCGGAAATCCCCAAAAGGTGCCTTAATTGTTGGATTGTTGTTCTTTATGACCGGAATAGCTATCATTATTTACCTTAACCAGACACCATATCAACCCCGGGAGCGAGACTACTCCTATATAGGCTCCTTTTATGCTTTTGCAATTTGGGTTGGACTGGGTGCTTTGGCACTTTCTGAGTTTTTGTCAAAATTTTTGAAGTCAAAAGTCGCCCCTATTGCGGCTTCTACAATTTGTTTGTTGGCAGTTCCCCTGGTAATGGCTAAAGAAAACTGGAATAACCACGATCGTTCAGGCAGATATATCACTCGGGATATTGCAATAAATTACCTGGAAAGTTGTGCCCCAAATGCTGTCTTATTTACCAATGGTGACAATGATACTTTTCCTTTATGGTATGCCCAGGAAGTTGAAGGAATTAGAACAGATATAAAAATAATCAATATGAGCCTTGTAAATACTGATTGGTATATTGATGAAATGGCCAGGAGAAAAACTTACGAAGCTGATGGAATTCCAATGAGCATGGATACTCCTCAATACAGAGATGGCACACGGGATTTTGTGTTCTTTTTGCCGGAATTGCAAGGCTATCATGATGTCGAAAGCGTAGTTAACTTCATTGCGAGTGACAATTCACGGACAAAGAAAAGGCTTTTTGAAGGTGATAATGAAAGGTATGATTATTCTCCAACGAAAAATTTTAGTCTAAAGGTTGATAAAGAAAAAGTACTGGCTAACGGCACTGTGGCTCCTGAGGATTCCAGCCTCATTGTTGATGATGTGAGGTGGACTATTAATGATAATGGAATAAATAAGAATGGCCTGGTTTTACTCGACTTCTTAGCTCAGAATGAATGGGAACGCCCGGTTTATTTTGCCATTACTACAGGCAATGAAGTTTATTTTGGCTTAGAAGATTATTTTCAACTGGAAGGCCTGACATATCGTTTAGTTCCTATTAAAGCTCAAATTGAAGAAAGCCAGGAAGGATCCAGGGTGTTGGAAGGTAGAATAAATACAGGAATACTTTATGATAATGTAATGAATAAATTCGAACTCAGCAATTTTAAAGATCCTGAAGTTTATGTAAACGAAGATGGCAGAAGGCTTGGACAAAGAAGCCTAAGGACAGTAATGCAAAACCTGGCTGACCAGCTTATTGCTGAAAACAAAATTGACTCTGCTATTGCTGTGCTTGACAAAGCAGTGGAAATGCTACCGGAGTATAATTTGCCATACGGTGTTGAGATGGTAAGCATCGCAAGATCATATTATGATACAGGAAGTTTTGAAAAAGGTAATGAGATAATGTCCAGAATGCTTGACATCGCTGATCAGGAACTTAAGTATTACTTCTCTTTCAAAGGCAGTAAAGCAAACCTGATTGAAGAAGATAAGTATGAAAAACTGGCTGTCCTGCAAAGAATAGCTTCATTTACAGATGTTTATGACCAGGAAGAGCTAGCAATCAGATCTGATGATTTATTCAGGATTTATTACAATATGTATATGTCGGGTTATTAAATAATTGGCATTACTATCTAATTTTCAACACTTTTTTGGTTGTAACAAAAAAAAATATTACTTTTGTGCGAAAGTTGTATTTGTTGAATGTGCAAGGGGGCAATTTAGTCCCCTCTTTTATTGGCAAAAATCCTATCAGTAATGATCAACAAAGAAAAAGTTATAAATATTGTAGATGAATATTTTTCAGGTACAGATAAGTTTCTTGTAGATATTACTGTTTCAAAAAACAATAATGTTTTTGTATTTATAGACGGAGATAATGAAGTCACTATTTCTGATTGCGCAAAACTAAGCAGACATATTGAAAGTTTTTTTGACAGGGAAAATGAGGATTTTGAGCTGGAAGTTTCATCTGCCGGTACTGAAAAAGCGTTTATGGTTAGCCGGCAATATAAGAAGAATATAGGCAGAGACATCAAAGTTACGGATTTAGAAGGAAAGAAATCTAAAGGAAAGCTTATTGAAGTCACAGAAAAAGGTTTTACAATAGATACAGCTGATTTTTTAAGTAAAAAAGAAAAAAAAA
>JAWOBS010000333.1:0-6933 GCA_046484145.1 Bacteroidales bacterium | reverse complement strand
GTGCCTTATAAAGGTACTCTTTCCGAAGTAATACATCAAATCGTGGGTGGACTCAGAGCAGGCATGGGCTACTGCGGAGCTCCAAGTATAAATGATTTGAATAATGCTAAGTTTATTAGAATTACAAACTCAGGCATCAGGGAAAGCCATGTGCATGATGTTACTATTACAAGAGAAGCACCAAATTATTCAAGATAATTTTATAATAACCTAATAAAAAGTTTTAATTATGAATAAGTTAACATGTTTTGTATTCTCATTATTTATCGCTCTTAATTCTTTTGCATTAAACGATAATAAAGATGAAGCTCTTATTAAAATTAATAATAAAGAAATTTCAGCTGATGAATTCATTAGTGTTTACAAAAAGAATAATATTGTAAATGAAGCAATTGACACTAAGGATGTCGATGAATACCTTGAACTATATATTAATTTTAATCTTAAAGTATTGGAAGCCCTGGAGCTGAAACTCGACACAGCCGAAAGCTTTATTAATGAGTTAAGTTCTTACAGAGTGCAATTAGCACAGCCATATTTAAATGATATGGAAGTTACTGAGCAACTTATAAAAGAGGCTTTTGACAGAATGCAGTATGATATTAGAGCCTCTCATATTTTAATTGAAGTGCCTGAATATGCTTTGCCTGAAGATACTATCAAGGCATATGAAAAAATTGCAGAAATCAGGGAACGTGCTTTAAAAGGAGAGAGTTTTGAACAACTGGCCAGACGTGAGTCAGACGACCCCTCTGCCAAAGATTCGCCGGCACAGGGAAATCGGCCTCCTATGAAAGGTAATGCCGGAGACCTTGGGTATTTTACAGTTTTTAATATGGTATATCCTTTTGAAACTGCTGCCTATAATACTGCCGTTGGGGAAATATCCGATATTGTCAGGACAAATTTTGGATATCATATTATTAAAGTAACAGATAAAATACCGGCACTCGGTGTCGTTAATGCTGCTCATATTATGATTAGCTTACCGGCAAACGCCAATGATGAAAAGAAAAAAGAAGCAGAAACAAAAATTAATGAAATATATCAAAGACTAATTGATGGCGATGATTTTGTAAGTCTTGTTAAACAGTTTTCTGATGATAAAGGATCAGTTGCAAGAGATGGCGATTTTCCCGCTTTTACTGTTAATAGAATGTTGCCGGTAGTTATTAAAGCAATTGCGGATATGCAGGAGAATGACATTTATACCCATCCTGTGAAAACAAGGTACGGATGGCATGTGTTTAAAATAAATGATATATCCGGAATAGATACTTTTGATAATTTATACCCGGATATTAAAAACAGGGTGGCAAAAGATATGCGATCAAGAATCAGCCAGGAGCAAGTAATCGAAAGCTTGAAGAAAGATTACAACTTTAATGAAAAAACTGAAAATATTGAGCCTTTATACGATTTTGTCGATGAATCAGTTTTTACAGGGCAATGGGAACCGAAAAATTCTGAAGAACTTGATGATGTACTTTTTTCCTTTGCAGAAAACGAGTTTACTCAACATGACTTTCTCATGTTTTTGAAAAGAACACAAGTGAAAAGAACCCCGGAAAGCATTCCGGCATACATAAACGCTATGTATGAGAAATTCATTAATGAGTCAGTTATTGCTTATGAAAACTC
The DNA here is from genome assembly GCA_046484145.1 of Bacteroidales bacterium. GTDB lineage: Bacteria > Bacteroidota > Bacteroidia > Bacteroidales > UBA7960 > PWND01. The sequence goes on along the minus strand of JAWOBS010000333.1, from coordinate 5,292 downwards.
TATTCTTGGTAAAAAATATCCCGAATTTGAGAAAATTATGAAAGAATATCATGATGGGATACTCTTATTTGAACTTACAGATAAAATGGTATGGTCAAAAGCTATGAATGACACAGCCGGCCTTAATGAGTTTTTTAATAACAATAAAGAGAAATATAGATGGGAAAGAAGAGTTGATGCTGATATTTTTCAATGTGAAAAGAAAAGGACTGCAAAAAAATTACGTAAGGAAGTACGAAAAGCAAATAAAAAAGAAGATAATTTTGAAGACTTAATTGAAAAATATAATGAGGAATCTTTGCTTAATGTTTCAAAATCATCAGGCTTATTTGAAGTTGATGACCACAAAGCATTAAGTATTATTGATTGGGAAGAGGGTATAAGCAAGGTGGTTAAAGCTGATAATGTTTATTATTTTGTTTATATTAATGATATTTTAGAACCTGATTATAAAAATATTAATGAAGTTAAAGGGATGGTTATTGCCGATTACCAAAATTATCTCGAAAATAAATGGGTTGAAGAATTAAGGGAAAAGTATGACATTCAGGTTAACGAAAGTCTGCTTAATAAAGTTAAGCAAGAACTTAATTAATTATCTTTGGTTTTTATAATCATAACAATGTAACAATGAAGTATAAACTAATATTTTTATTTCTTTTTGGAATTATAATTAATAGTTGCGATTATTTAGCTAAAAAAGATGAAGGCGAAAAAATTGTGGCCAGGGTTCATGATTCTTATTTGTATATGGCAGATATTGAAAGTATTATAGAGCCCGGATTGTCTCAAAGTGACAGCACTACTATTGCACAAAGATATATTGATGGTTGGATTAGACAACAAATATTTCTTGATGAGGCTAAAAGGAGCCTTGAACCTGAGAAAATGAACTTTGAAAAGAAAATTCAGGACTATAAAAACTCACTGATTATCTTCACTTTTGAAACAGAATATATTAATAATAACCTTGACACAAATATTAGTTATGACCAAATTGAAGAGTATTATGAAGCTCATAAAAATGATTTCAAGCTGAAAGAAAATATAGTGAAGGCTTCTTTTGTTAAGGTATCCCTGGATACACCCGACCAGGATGATGTGAGAAAATATATTCGCTCTGATGAAGCTGAAGAAAGAATTAAACTAGAAGATTATTGTGTTCAAAATGCTGCAACTTATTTCCTGGATAATAGCTCCTGGCTCATTTTTAATGATATTCTAAGAAATATCCCACTTGATGTTGACAACCAGGTGCGATTCCTTAATAGTAATAAGTATGTGGAAATATCAGATGAATTTTATCGTTACTTCCTTTATATTGATGATTATATTCTAAAAGAGAGTGTATCACCACTGGCTTTTGAAGAGAACAATATCAGGAATATTATAATTAATAAAAAGAAACAAAAACTCATTAACGATTTTCGAAATAATCTATATAAAACAGCTTTGCAAGAAAATGAATTTGAAGTGTTTTACTAATTAATATTAACTAATAAAAAGTACTCAAAGACTTTATAAAAAAGCATATCTATGATAAATTTTAAAGCCATTTTATTCTCCCTGATTTTTATAATATGTGGAAGTTCTGCATTAATTTCACAAGAAAAGGTTGTTATTGATGAGGTTGTCGCTGTAGTGGGGAATTCATCAGTGCTGGAATCTCAATTGATTTCCGAAAAAAAGCAGTTGGATGCTCAGGGAGTACCTCTAGGTGAACAACCATTTTGTGAGCTGTTAAACGATATATTATATCAAAAATTGCTGTATAATCAAGCTTTAATTGATAGTATTGAGGTTGGAGAAATGCAGGTAGAACAAGAAATGGAAAGAAGAATAAGGTATTTTATCCAGCAGATAGGCTCCAGAGAAAAGTTGGAAGCTTATTATGGAATGAGCGTTGACGAGATTAAAGATGATTTTAGAGATATGGTTAAGGAGCAATTGATTAGCCAGTCGATGGAAGAGGATATAAGTAAGAATGTCAGGGTAACTCCCGCTGAAGTTAAAGAGTTTTATAATAATCTTCATCCTGATAGCATCCCAATTGTCGAAATGGAATTGCAACTCGCACAGATCGTTAAAAAACCGGAAATAAAAGAAGAGGAAATAGAAAGAATCACACAAAGCCTTAATGAATACAGAGAAAGAGTTCTTAAAGGAGAGAGTTTTAAAACTCTGGCAATCCTTTATTCCGACGACCCCGGTTCGGCCAGAAAAGGCGGAGAGCTTGGCTTTTACGGCCGTGGTGAGTTGTTTCCCCAATTTGAGGCCATTGCTTTTAATCTTAAACCCGGGGAAGTTTCTGATGTTGTTGAGACAGATGCCGGTTATCATATTATTCAGATGATAGAAAGAAGAGGTGAACTGATTAATGTAAGGCATATTTTATTGCAACCTAAAATTGCTTCTCAAGACTTGGTTAAGGCCAAAAATGAACTTGATAGCATCAGAAATCTTGTGGAGAATAATGAAATGACTTTTGCCGAAGCAGCTCGCAAATTTTCTGATGATAAAAGTGCATCAAATGATGGTTTAATTGTAAATCCTTATACAAATACTACAAGATTTAAAAGCGGTGAAATAGAGCAAAATCTCTTTATGGCTGTTAATGAACTTGAAGAAGGTGAGATGACTGAGCCTATACCTATGCAAACAGAGGATGGAAAACAGGCTTTTAGAATTGTAAAAGTTGTAAATAGAGTTGAGCCCCATGCTGCAACAATTAAGGAGGACTATGATTTTATTTATCAAATGGTGCTGGAAAGGAAAAAAAGCAAAGCTATTTTCAATTGGATAGATAGTAAGCTTCAGTCAACATACATTTTCATACACCCCAAATATGATTATTGTGATTTTGATGTTAATTGGACAAAACAATAAATAATATTTAATAGTTAATAGTTTTATTTTGTTATATGGAGAAGTTTAAATCTGATGTAGAAGCGATAGATTCTTTTAAAGAAAAATATAATGTTTTTACTAGTGAGATAGGAAAAGTAATTGTTGGACAGGATGAGGTGATAAAAAATGTTATTATTACTATGTTCTGTAAAGGGCATTGCCTGCTGGTAGGTGTGCCGGGTCTTGCAAAAACCTTACTTGTTAATACAATTGCAAGTGTGCTAGGACTTAATTTTAGCAGAATTCAATTCACACCGGATCTGATGCCTTCAGATATTATCGGGACAGAAATTCTGGATGAAAGCAGAAAGTTTAGATTTGTTAAAGGGCCTATATTTGCCAATGTTTTGCTGGCTGATGAAATTAACAGGACTCCTCCTAAAACCCAATCTGCCCTGCTGGAAGCTATGCAGGAAAGAAAAGTCACTACAGGTGGAATATCATATATCCTTGATGATCCTTTTTTTGTTTTAGCTACTCAGAACCCAATCGAACAAGAAGGTACATATCCTTTGCCGGAAGCTCAATTGGATAGGTTTATGTTTAATGTTAACCTCGACTATCCATTGTTTGATCAAGAAATTATGGTGGTCAAAAATACAACCGGTTCAATTATCCCGGAGGTTAATATTATTTTGAATGCTGAAGAAATTATTTTTTATCAAAATTTAATAAGAAGAATTCCTGTAACTGATAATGTTATTGAGTATGCTGTTAAATTAGCTTCCAAAACCAGACCGGGAAATGAGCTGGCGAATAAATGGGCTAATGATTATATTAGCTGGGGTGCCGGCCCAAGGGCTAGCCAATATATGGTTCTTGGTGCAAAGTGCCATGCAGCTATTAATGGCAAGTATTCTCCCGATATTGAAGATGTAAATGCAGTAGCCTTTTCTATTCTTAGACATAGAATAGTTCGAAATTACATTGCCGAAGCAGAAGGCATTTCTACAGAAAATATTATCGAAAATCTTATGGAGTAATTTAATACTTTATTAAGGGCGTTTCTTATATAATTTTACCGAAAACTTATTAACATTGTTATTTTTTTAGTGATTTTTATTGTGAATTTGATTAATTTTGTATTCACTTTCTTTGAAAGAATTTTTATAATTCTATTGATTAGGTAACTTCTTAATACTTTATTTTTAAGTTTTTTTATCCTGATGTAATTGAATAGCAGGAAGGTAGGTTTTTTGTGAAAAATTATTTCAAAAAACACTTGCGAGATAAAAAAAAGTATTTACCTTTGCACTCCCTAAATGAGGGAAACGATCTTTGAATAAATGAAATAACCAGAAAGCAAGCGAGAGACCCGTTAATTTACGAAAAGAGATTAACAGGAATAACAAAGGAAAGCCAGGAACATAAATAAAGAATGATAAATAACAACGGAGAGTTTGATCCTGGCTCAGGATGAACGCTAGCGGCAGGCTTAATACATGCAAGTCGAACGGTAATTTTCCGACTTCGGTTGGAAGAACGAGTGGCGCACGGGTGCGTAACACGTATGCAACTTACCCTTTACAGGAGCATAACCTTGAGAAATCGGGGCTAATACTCCATGTGGTTATATTTTGGCATCAAAAAATAATCAAAGCTACGGTGGTAAAGGATGGGCATGCGACCCATTAGTTAGTTGGTAAGGTAACGGCTTACCAAGACATTGATGGGTAGGGGTCCTGAGAGGGTTACCCCCCACACTGGTACTGAGACACGGACCAGACTCCTACGGGAGGCAGCAGTAAGGAATATTGGGCAATGGAGGCAACTCTGACCCAGCCATGCCGCGTGCAGGAAGACAGCCTTATGGGTTGTAAACTGCTTTTCTATGGGAATAAACTCACATACGTGTATGTGATTGCATGTACCATAGGAATAAGCATCGGCTAACTCCGTGCCAGCAGCCGCGGTAATACGGAGGATGCGAGCGTTATCCGGATTTATTGGGTTTAAAGGGTGCGTAGGCTGGTATTTAAGTCAATGGTGAAACATCTGGGCTCAACCGAGATACTGCCAATGAAACTGGATACCTGGAGTATAAACGAAGTGGGCGGAATGTAGGGTGTAGCGGTGAAATGCATAGATATTCTACAGAACGCCGATAGCGAAGGCAGCTCACTAGGCTATAACTGACGCTGAGGCACGAAAGCGTGGGTAGCAAACAGGATTAGATACCCTGGTAGTCCACGCCGTAAACGATGATCACTAGCTGTTGGCGATACACAGTCAGTGGCTAAGCGAAAGCGATAAGTGATCCACCTGGGGAGTACGTCGGCAACGATGAAACTCAAAGGAATTGACGGGGGCCCGCACAAGCGGAGGAGCATGTGGTTTAATTCGATGATACGCGAGGAACCTTACCTGGGCTTGAACGTATGGTGC
>JAWOBS010000259.1:0-4239 GCA_046484145.1 Bacteroidales bacterium | reverse complement strand
ACGCCCTGCCCACTTACAGCTAAATTTCTTGTAGTAGCATCAGTTGCAGAATTTGTAATAACACCATTCACAGCACCTGTTGAACCTGGATTATATTTTACGTATATCCTTGTGTTTAGGATATTCCCGGTTCCTGAAGGAGTTATTGTTAAAGTATTGGTAAAACCTTCTTTGCAGCTTAGAGAAATCTTAAAATCAGCCGGAGTATCTATTACCAAATCAGACAGAAGATTTGTAGCAGAAATGTAATAAAACTGTACATTCGACCAATTGTTAACATAAACATCCCCGAAATTATAAAGTGAAGGAGTAGAAAGAGTGATATTAGGAGAGCCGGGATCGACAGCTACTGGTGTTAAGTCAATGTTGGTAATTCCGAACTCATCGCGGGAACCTTCACCAACAAAATCACTACTGTTCCATCTAAGATATATAAAATCACCAATAGCAAAGCTAAGGCCTGAGATTGTAGCGGTTTTTGTTGTTTTTACCCACTGTGGGCTTGCATCCAATAATTCAGGTGTAGTATGATCGAGTTCGCTAATAGCCGTATAACTAAGATCATCATACGAATAAGAAAAATTCAGAGTACTTGATCTGTCTTGGTCATTATAAACATAAACATCATAAGTAACAACCATTTCACCAACAGGCTCGCTCGAAGTATTTTCTAATTTCAAAATGAAGCTACCCGGATTGAAGTCAGATGTAGTTGGTTGAACCCCAATAATTTTTAATCCGCCACCGACATCAAAAGCATATAATCCACCGGTGCCAACACCGCCGGTAGAGCTTCCGCGAGCAAAGTCGCCGATATCGTGTGTTCCGTCAAAAGTTCCATCACCATCGGTCATTCCTGTTATTCTCCAGTTACTCGAATGAAGTTGTCCTGTTGTGGGGGATGGACTAAATCCTGAACCATAGAAGCTTGCAAAATCCTCTTGATAACCGGTATCCGTAAATGTTTTTAAATCAGCCGGAGGTGACATAACAGCACCACTTAGTGAAACAAATACACTGGTAGCTCCTCCACCGGAAACTTCAACATCGCCGGAGTATGAGTTAATAGCAAGTCCTGCGTTTAACCTTACAAATATATTTGTGGCTGTACCATCATATGATGTTAAACTTAATGAATTAAAAAAGTTAATATTATCCTCGGATACCTGGAAGCTAACAGGGGCAGTAATAGTAACATCTGTATTATCTAGATTCATACCTGATAATTCAAAACTCTGAGAAGCAGATGGGCCTGAGCCTTCAGTGTAATTTAATCCTGTTATTTCCTGTGGAGAAACAAATAGCGCAGGATCTGAGGTGTTAATAATGCTCAAATTGTCAATTTGCCAGTATCGGTAGGATCCCGCTTCATAATTATACTTAAATCCAATCCAAACAGGACTCCCTGCAATTGCAGATAAATCGATATAAGATGAAGAAGTCCATGTTAATGATGCTGCAGGCTGTGTATATGATAGTTCTGTCCATGTTGCAACTGATGGGTCACCAACTCCGGCATAATCAGTTGAATAATAAAGCTTAAGGTAATTGTTTGCATCATCTGTTCCGTAGTTCCACCATGAATCGAAACTTAGTGAATAATTTTCATTATTAAGTGTAATGCCGGGTAATATCAACCAATCTTCTTCAGTTTCCCCGGAATTAAATCCATTCATTTGAGCTGTACCCCCGGTGCTGTTGTGTTCCCAGTTTTTTGTACTTCCGGTTACACTATAGGTATAACAATCGCCCAGATCTACATCAAATGGCTCAGAATATGGTAGTGTTGTTGTCGCAGGATCTATTACCTCATAGCTATTTACATCACTCTCTGTAGAAACTGCCTCATTATCCGTGGCAATAATTTTATAATAAACTGTTGTATTATTAGCTTGTGCAGGAATGTCACTTGCAGTTTCATAAGTAATACCTGATGAAAGGGGCATGTTTATTACGTTATTTAATGCATCTGATGCTGTACCCCAATGTAATTCCACATTATTGATTGTCCCATCGAAATCTTCCACGTCAGCAGAAACAGAAACACTCGTGCTTGATGTAATTATGTCTGTTGGAGTTTGTGTAATGTTTGAGATTGACGGGGGAACATTGCCGCCTGTTATACCATAAACTTCAACATTATCAATATATAATCTGCTTGTTCCTCCGGGTATGGGATCAGGCAGGGTAATCTCGAACTTAATTCTTACCGATGGATACTCGCCGGTTGCACTAATATTGTAGGTATAAACACTTGCTGTGCCAGACAGGGCAAATGTTTCATGCCCTGTGTAATTAAGGCCGCCATCAGTGGAATAGCTTGCAGTAACACTTAATCCGTATGTACTTGCAGCCAAGAAGTCTACTTTAGTAACATCTGTTAAATCAAAATCATTAAAAGTATATCCGGTATTTTCAGGCGCACTCGTGTACCATCGCATTTGCATAGACTGGGCGTCTGCAATTGCACTAGTTGTAGATGCAATACCGTAAAAAGTACCCCATTGTTCTCCAGCCGGGCCGTCATATCTTACAGTTGTGTTGTTATAAACTGTTCCTGCTGTAAATCCATCTGCACTTTCAAAACCGGTTGAATATATGATTGTTTCCTGTGCGACAGAAGGTGTTATCATTAATAAAACAGCAATGATAAATAATATTTTTCTTACAACTTCTTTCATAGTTTTGTATTCTTTTTTAATCAACGAAGCTAGTAAGAACCGAGTTTAATAATACTGTGGAAAATACTGAATTATTATAAGTATTTTTTTGTATTAGACTTATAGTGCGTAATTCCTCTTAAAATGACTATTGTTAAATACTAAAATCGAGAAAGATATTAACATTTTTATATGTTAGTTTAATAAATCTTTGAGTGCTGTCTTTATTGTAGGAAATTGAAATTTAAAACCTGCATTAGAAGTTTTTTCAGGTATGGCATTTTGGCCGTGAGTTATAGTTTCAGACATTTGTCCTAATGTAATTCTAAGAATGTATTCAGGCACTCTTATCCATGAGGGCTTTTTTAATACTTTAGCAAGAGTTTTTGAAAATTCATTCATTTTTACCGGATATGGTGCTGTGGCATTTACGGGACCATTGATTTGTTTATTGTTAATAATGAATAGTATTAATTTAACCAGGTCATTAATGTATATCCATGATAAATATTGCTTGCCTGAACCTAATGGACCTCCTGCAAAAAATTTGTATGGAAGTACCATCTTTTTTATAGCACCTTCTTCTCCAATAACAACGCCCGTTCTAAGAGTAATAATCCTTGTGGAAGCTTTTGTTACTTTGTATGCTTCTTTTTCCCAGTTTATGCATATCCCGGCGAGAAAGTCATTACCGGGTTTGCCGGTTTCGTTAAGCGGTTCATCCTTGCGATTGCCATAATAGCCTGCGGCAGAAGCATTTATAAAGGTTTTAGTTTTTAAAATACTGTTATTAATTGCCTCGACGATTTTTTTTGTAGAGTTTATTCTGCTTTCTATTATTTCATTTTTTACTTTCTTTGACCATCTCTTACTTCCAATAGATTTGCCTGCAAGATTTATTATTACATCAAAATCTTTATCTGTGAAAGAAATAGGAGAGGAGTAATCCCATTCAACTATTGAAATATTTTTATTTTCAAATTGACTGATTTTACTTTTATTTCTAGTGACTATGACTGCTTTGTGATCTTTCTGAACTAGTTGTTTTACGAGCTTTTTACCTATAAAGCCGGAACCACCAAATATTAATGCTTTCATATCTTATGTTTTATGTAAAACAATTAAGCCTTATGATAAGTTTAAATTACTAAATATTTTCTTGTCTTCTGCATATGCTAACCATTTTAATAAGTAATTAACCCAGTCAAATCTATCTGTTTAATATTTAAGATTTGATTTTTTTGCATAAATTTAATTTGATTATAAACAAATAATTATTGTGTTCTGTTGATAAGTGTCAATATGTAAAAGTTATAATAGACTTTCATTTAATTTCTAATAGCACACGGATGACACAGATTAGACAGATAATCACTGATTTTTAATTGCGGAAAAAACATTAGATTTTATTATATAATTGAAGGTAGTTTATTGCTAAATTTTTGCAAGACACCAATTATGAATGAAAAGGAAATCTTAATCCGTTTTAATCAGCTTAATCCGTGTCATCGGTGTTCCAATTGTTTAAAAGATTTGCAGAAAAGAGCTAAAACAATGAGGCGGATAGAAATCCGACCTT
>JAWOBS010000191.1:0-20650 GCA_046484145.1 Bacteroidales bacterium | reverse complement strand
GGTATATCTTCCATATACGTGCTATGGTGATTATTCTTTTGAATCAGCAGATTATCAATCCAGAACTGACAAATATCACCCCATTATGTATAAAACTCTCTGGCAACTAACACTTGACCAAAGAATTAAAGATAATATTTTTATACATGCAGGATATAGAAACACTAATCAGAATGGTTACGGTAATTCTAAAAACTCATTAATGCTAAGTAATGTTATTGTCTCAAAAATCGACAGAATAAATGAACTCTTTTTGGGTATGACAATTGATATTAAATGATTTTTCACTTTTATAAAATGATGGTATATAAAACTAAAAGACATATCAACACACTGGTTCTATTAGCAATACTATTTTCATTTAATAGTTGTTCAGATTTTCTTGCATCAATTGGAAGTGACAAGGAGTGGATTGTTAATGAAAGTGGAAATATCATCTTACACACAAGGCCTGAAGAATTTTCAGACAGCAACTCTCCTGATGAAGATGCCATTAGCATTATACTTGAAAATCAAAATTATTATTACCAAAAAATAAAAGACAGCTTGCATATTAATTATAATAATAAAGTTTTGATTTACTTGTATAATCATGATGAAGCACTGGATAAGATTGGTACAAATTCCGGGGGCCATGCAATATCTTCCAGGTTAACCATATATTATACATACTTACCCGGCACATACATAGATGTTTATGACAGACCAACATATATTGGAGCAAAAGAACTTGTTCATCTTATTACGCACAGGGCATTAGGGACTAATTTTACCAGGATGATGAATGCCGGTTATTCAGCTGCCTTTGAAGGTTCCTTTGGAAAAGCTTATGATGAAGAGAATGAAATAACTGTAGCCAGGACATTAAATGACTGGATGCAGGCTCATTACATTAACAATAACATCTTATCACCCGGCCAGCTATTATTTGAAACCGACATTACAGAAGAGATTTTTGCACCTAATGCAGGTTTTTTTATTCGATATTTGTGGGAAAGATTTGGAATTATAAAAATAAATAATCTGTTCAATGAGCCTTCAGAGAATTTTAAAGATAAGTTTATGGAGGTTTGTAACATCAACTTCTCAACATTATCAACCGAATATATGGATTATATTGAAACGAACTTTTCCGAAGTCAACAAATAACCACAAATTAATTATCAACAGAATAAACCAATATATATTCTTCCAGGGTTTGATAATGAAGGTTATATAATTTGTTAAATTCCGGTGATAAAATCTCTCCGTTTATCTCACCATAACCATTAAAAGAAAAGGGAGATATACTGATATTATCTTTAAAAAGAATGTCTTTTTTTCCATAAAGCTTATAAAGTGACTCTTTAGCAGCCCATATCACATAAAGTTTCTGCAGGGCATTTTTATCAACGATTGCAGTAACCTCTTTGTTATTAAGAAATTTATGAGCTATATTAAATATTTTAGGGTCAACTTCTTCAATATCAATGCCCACCGAACGATTTGGGCTAACAATCAAAGCAGAAAACTTCCCCGAATGTGAAACAGAAATATGCCTCACTCCATTATCCAGATGAGGCTTGCCATATTCATCATATTCAATAGCACTCAGTTCTTCAGGCTTAACAAGGTAAGGCAAAATAAGCCTGTAACTTAACCAATGTCTTTTACGTGATACTGTGCGAAGCTCCTTATAAAAAGCTTGCTCTTTCCCGGAAAGCTTTACTTTCTTATATAGTTCTTCCACCGGTTCATTGATTTCCCAAACACCGATAGAAGCATTCTTCATGGCCTTTTTATAAAAAAGTCCCATAACATCCCGCTTTAATAAAACAATGTATTAACTTATCCCTAGCTTAATTGCAAATGTAAAAATATTTCTTCCTATAAAATAATTTATAATCTGTTTTTTAAGTCCATTTATAAAAATATGATACTTGGCAAGTAATTATTATCTTTGCAAAAAAAAATTTAAATATAACTATAATGGAAAATACTATTTCAGAAAAACAATTAAATTACAAGATAAAAGACATTTCACTGGCAGAATATGGCCGTAAGGAAATTGAAATTGCGGAAAAAGAAATGCCGGGCTTAATGTCTTTGCGTGAGAAATATGGCAATAAGAAACCATTGAAAGATGTAAGGATTACAGGTTCTTTGCATATGACAGTCCAGACTGCTGTGCTGATAGAAACATTGGTTGCATTAGGTGCTAATGTGAGATGGGCAAGTTGCAATATCTTTTCAACACAAGATCACGCTGCTGCAGCAATTGCAAAAAGTGGAATTCCTGTTTTCGCCTGGAAAGGTGAAACACTTGAAGAATACTGGTGGTGTACAAACCAGGCACTAACATTCCCCGGCGGGCTAGGGCCACAATTGATAGTTGATGATGGTGGAGATGCAACTTTGCTTATTCACACAGGTTATAAAGCCGAGGAAGACCCTTCAATTCTTAACAAAAAAGCTTCAAACAGAGAAGAGTCAGTTATATTAGAATTGCTGAAAGACGAAATAAAAAAAGACAACAAAAAATGGCATAATATTGTCAAAGAATGGAAAGGCGTTTCTGAAGAGACTACAACCGGCGTACATCGTTTATACCAGATGAAAGAAAGAGGAGAATTACTTGCTCCTGCAATTAATGTTAACGACTCTGTAACAAAATCTAAATTTGACAACTTATATGGCTGCCGTGAATCTTTGGCCGATGGTATAAAAAGAGCTACTGATGTAATGATTGCAGGTAAGGTAGTTGTTGTTTGTGGTTATGGAGATGTTGGCAAAGGTTGTGCAAGATCAATGAGAAGCTATGGTGCAAGAGTTATTGTAACCGAAATTGACCCAATTTGCGCCCTTCAGGCTGCTATGGAAGGATTTGAAATCAAACCTATTGAAGATGCACTTGACGAAGGTAACATCTTTGTAACAGCTACAGGAAACAAAGAAGTTATAACAGTAGAACATATGTCAAATATGAAAGACCAGGCAATAGTTTGCAATATCGGGCATTTTGATAATGAAATCCAGGTTGATGATCTTAATGATACACCCGGAATTCAAAAAGTAAACATAAAGCCTCAAGTTGACAAGTACATTATGGCTGATGGAAGAGAAATCTTTATGCTTGCTGAAGGCCGTCTGGTAAACTTAGGTTGTGCCACAGGTCATCCTTCGTTTGTCATGAGTAATTCTTTCACAAACCAGGTATTAGCTCAAATGGAACTTTGGAATAATGATTATGAAATTGGAGTTTACTGCCTTCCTAAGCATCTTGATGAAGAGGTGGCAAGGCTTCACCTGGAGAAAATTGGCGTGAGACTAACAAAACTTTCAAAAGATCAGGCTGAATATATTGGTGTTAAACCCGAAGGGCCTTATAAACCTGAACATTACAGATACTAAAATATCATATTATAATAAAAAAGGCTGTTTCTTAATTCAGGAACAGCCTTTTTTTGTGGCAATAAAGCTAATTAGTAATATGCAAATAATTCGATTCTGCATCATAAAAAATTCTATACTCTTTTAATGGATGTTTTGACGGGCCCTCAACAACAGAACCATCAAGCAGCAAAAACTGCGAATTACAACAAAGATCTTCAGCTAAAGGCACATCAAAAACTTCAACTTGACATGTGGGGTCATGAACATCATGAGGGCAGGCTCTGTCAAAAGCCCTGAACTCAGTCTGGCTATACCTGAATATTACTATCCCATTATAACCATAATCATCTCTGTAAACAAATCCATTGATATTTTGAAGTTCAAAGTGAGTGTTAATGTTAACATAAAAATCAACATGGACATCCGGGACCGGATGCAGATAATCATCTTTGCATGAAAACACACATAGTAAAAAAAAGATGGGTAATAATATTTTATACTTGAAACTATTCATTTACAAATAAATATCCTTTTACCTTATTGAGATAAATAATTAACACAAAGTTACTACAATTAAAAAAACTATTTTAATATGTCATTATTTTATGGCACTTATCTTTTGTAACTTTGTAAAAATAAACACAATATGATTTCGTTTTCATTACAATAACAAAACAAGTCATTTCTATGAGACATATGCGCTATTTTCTGTTTATCTTGTTTATCATGGCATTACCATTAAGTTCCTGTTCTCCTCAATATAAAGCTGAACTTGCACAAAAAAGGACAGAAAGAGCTGAAGCAAAAAGAATAAAAGAAGGTGAAAAAATAATGCAAAAAGCTCAAAGAGACCACAAAAAAAGCCAAACTCGCGCAACAAGAAAAAGGATGAAAGAAACAAGAAGAAAAAGTGATGAGTGGATGGGGAAAAAAGCTCCTTTTTATATAAGGTGGTATAGATATATTTTTAAGTAGTGTTTATTTTATTTTTTATTTTTATTTAAATGCTTGTATCTTTGAGAAAAAAATAAGCTGATGGAAGATTTTGTATATATAATATTAGCAATAATATGGATAGTGGTAGGCATACTTGGCAAGGCAAACAAAAAGAAAACCACTCAATCACAGCCAAAGTCTCAACCAAGGGAAGCTACCTCTACTGAGCAAGAAACCTCATCTCAACCAAAAACAGAGGTTGAAACTATTTTTGAAGATTTATTTGGAGAATCTAAAACAAAGCCTGCAGAAACCGCTGAAACAGTACAGGAAAGCAAGTCAGAGCCTGCATACAAAAGCATGGAAGACTATAAGTTTGAGCATGAAAAAGAAAAAGAAAATAATATCTATGAGCAGCATCCGGAAGGACAAGAGATAGATGAGAATTTTGAATTTTCATCACAAAAAGTTGAAACCATAGAGGAAATGATAAAGCGAATAGAAAACTCCAACAATATCGAAGTAGTTGACGATGAAGAAGATAGCACAAGAAAAGAAAGTGGTGTTTTCACAGATCAGTATCTTAACGAATTTATTTCTGATCCTAAAAAAGCAATAATATATTCTGAAATCATCAACAAAAGATATTAATTTTTTGATGAGTTTAAAAATATAATAACTATATTTGCATATAGAATTTTACAAAAAACAAATAATCAGCTCCGGTGTTTTATAAGATAATGCTTACCGGAGTGTTTTTTTTAAGTATATATAATAGAAGTTTAATATAGTTGTCAGTTTATAATTATTTAACTGGCAGCTCTTTTTTTAATATATTTTCTTAATAAAAATGACATTAATTAAACACATAAACAATTATAAAAGGACAATTGTGCTAAGCCTTGCTAAAAGGACTTTACAGCGCAATTATTCAGTGTTTTTGTGTAAAACATACAATGTCATCTACAGCTTTTTATCAATGGTATTCTTTGTGGGTTTTATAAAAAAAAGGAACTCACATTACACGCCGCCGGTTAGAATAATAACTTACAACATTAAAGCTGCATATTCCAAGTAAAAACACATCAAAAATTTATAATTATTGTTATAAGGCACAAAAAAATGCCTCAACCAATGTTTTACAACAAATAATTAATGACATGAGCGAAATACAATATTTTACAAAAGAGGGCCTGCAAAAGCTTAAAGATGAGCTTGAAAAATTAAAATCTGTTGAGCGCCCGGCTATTTCTCAAACGATAGCAGAAGCCAGGGATAAAGGTGATCTTTCTGAGAATGCAGAATATGATGCTGCAAAAAATGCCCAGGCAATGCTTGAGCTGCGTATTTCCAAGCTTGAAGATACTCTCAGTAATGCCAGGGTAGTAGATGAGAGCCAGCTTGACAATTCGAAAGTCTCAATTCTTACTACCGTGAAATTAAAAAATAAAAAAAACAATGCAGTTGTCACATACAGTATTGTCCCTGAAAATGAAGCAGATATAAAAGCAGGAAAAATTTCGGTTACCTCACCAATAGCTAAAGGCCTTCTTGGCAAATGCGTTGGTGATGTTGCAGAGATACAAGTCCCTGCCGGTCTTATGAGTTTTGAGATATTGGATATTTCAAGATAGGTTAGTTTTATAAAATAAAGTCGATGTATGTTTTTTATTATTGCATCGACTTTATTATTTTTGTAAGGAAACGGGTATTTATTATTAAAACAGGAAAACATGAGCAGCATTTTTACAAAAATTGTAAATGGTGAAATTCCAACTTATAAAGTTGCAGAAAACGAAGATTTTCTTGCATTTTTAGACATTAACCCCTTGGCCAAAGGCCATACTCTCGTAATTCCTAAAAAAGAAATTGATTACATCTTTGACATAGAAGATGAGATGTATCAAAATTTGTTCTTATTTGCAAAAAAGGTAGCTACTTCAATTTGCAAATGCGTTAAATGCAAACGAGTTGGAATGGCTGTTATTGGGCTTGAAGTACCTCATGCTCATATTCACCTTGTTCCGATACACAGCATTTATGACATTGATTTCAGCAAGCCAAAACTTAAGCTTAGCACTGAAGAATTCAAAATGATTTCAGAGAGAATCGCATCAAAAGTGCAGCTTTAATTATTTTTTTACTCTTCCGGGATTTTGGCTGACAAATGCTTTCCAACCTGTATAGGATGAATCAGCCGAAGTTGATATTTTCTTATTCTGGAAATAATGACACATTGCAACACCAAGAGCATCTGTAATATCAAGGTATTCAGGTATTTCTTTTATTGAGAGCATATTCATTATTAGCGCGGCAAGTTGTTCTTTTGAAGCACTGCCTTTTCCTGTAATAGACTGTTTTATCTTCCTGGGTGAATACTCAAATATAGGTACGTTTCTATATAAGGCAGCAGCAATTGCAACACCCTGAGCCCGGCCTAACTTAAGCATAGACTGAACGTTTTTGCCAAAAAAAGGACTCTCAATTGCTAATTCATCAGGATTGTATGCATCAATAATTCTTAATGTCGTTTCAAATATTTTCTTTAGTTTTAAGGCGTGGTCATTAAGTTTGTTTAACTTTAACACATCCATCGCAAGAATTTCAATCTTGGATCCCTTTACGCAAATAACACCAATTCCCATGTTATTTGTCCCGGGATCAATGCCTAATATAATTCTTTCGGTGCTCAAAATAAAGGATATATATTACTATTAACTAAGATGAAAGCTTTATTTGCAAATGTAAGGAAATTTTTATTGCTCTGGATAAAACTAATTATCCCCGCAATTGCATTCATCTATATTATCATAACCATTTATAATATTCCTGCCGAACAACTGAATCAATGGCTGCAATCTTTCACGTTTACATTTAGCTATTCTCTTATAATACCATTAGTTATTTTTCTTGCTGCAGTTAACTGGTATATTGAATCAGAGAAATGGAGGCTACTTGCATCATCTCTTCAGCGAGTAAAGAGGATTGATGCATTCAAAAGTATTTTATTCGGTGTTGCACTTGGCATGGTCACACCCAAGAGGTTGGGCGAATTTGCCGGCCGTATTATGATTCTCGATAATGATAAACGGGTAAAAGGTTTGCTGCTCAACTCGGCTGCAAGCTTTTCCCAGCTATCTGTAACCCTGATATTCGGAATTAGCTCACTGGTTTTGCTTCTTATAATTAAACAAAGACAAACTTATGAGCTTTTCTTTGATATGACATATGTGGCTTTGATAGCTTTTAGTATACTATTGCTGGTTTTTTCAGTTCTGTTATTCTACCAGCCTTTAGCAAGATATCTTTCAAAAATTATTAAATCTGAAAAATGGAAAGACAGAATAAAAGCATTAGAATTTATCAAGCCATTAGTTGTTCTTAAATTATTGTCATTAAGCATTTTAAGATATTTCGTTTTTGTCAGCCAGTTTTATTTGCTTTTGATATTATTCGGATTAAATGCAGGCTTTTTAGAGATTTTTATTTTGCAGAGTATAATATATTTGATAATGATAGTATTACCTGTATCGGCATTAGCTGAGTCAGGTGTAAAAGGTTCCTTATCTTTGCTGGTATTTGGTGCTTTTCCGCTATTTATAACAGGCTTTTATGAAGCTGCCGTATTAAGTGCTTCTTTGAGTTTGTGGTTTATAAACCTTGTTCTTCCTGCCCTGTCAGGAATTTTTATCTCTTTTTATGAAGGTATAAAGCTAAAACTTACACTATGACAGAAGTAATAATCTGGACATTTACTATCATAATTGCAGCATTATATTTTTTTCAAATTAGTGCCTTTACTATTGGTTGGTTTTCTATTAAAAATAATAATTACACAAATAAAATTGACAAAATACCGGCCAGCGTTATTATAGCAGCTCGAAATGAAGAGCAAAATATTATTAACTGCTTAAAATGCCTGGCTGTTCAAAACTACCCAAAAGAGAAATTTGAGGTTATTATCGTTGATGATCATTCAACAGATATGACCGCAAAGCTTATTAATAATTTCATAAAAAAGAATAAGCTTACCAATTTCAAATATGTAAAAAACAACAATAAGCAACAAGGAAAAAAATCAGCAATAACAGAAGGCATTAAGTATTCCTCCGGTGACATTATTACAACAACTGATGCTGATTGCACAATGCATCCGGAATGGCTAAATACCATATGCGGATATTTCAATAATGATAAAACTATAATGGTTTTAGGGCCTGTATGTTTAACAGCTAAAAGCATTTTCTCGAAAATGCAGGCTCTTGAGTTTAACAGCCTGATAGGTATTACCGGAGGTTCTGCAGCTCTAAAAGAGCCTGTTCTGGCTAATGGAGCTAACCTGTCTTTTAGAAAATATGTTTTTACAAAATTTGACGGATACAAAACCGGACTTAAGTATGCATCAGGGGATGATGTCTTTTTTCTGCAGCAGGCTAAGAGAATAAAGAATAAAAACATTGTTTTCGCCAAAGATTATAATGCAAGTGTTTTTACAAAACCGAAGGCAAATATTAAAGATTTTATAAAGCAAAGGATGCGTTGGGCCGGAAAAACAAAAGGATTTACAGATTTTTTCACTCTGCTTGTTGCAGGCATAGCCTTTTTAAACAGCTTATCAATCTTTACATTAGCCTTATTATTTGCATTTGGGGCTCAGTGGTTTTTAATGCCGCTTTTATTAATTGCATCTTCTAAATTCATAATCGATTTGCCCTTATTAAGCGGAGTGAGTAATTTTTTCAAAAGGCCGGCATTAATGTTTTATTATCCACCGGTATTTGTTTTATACCCATTTTATATTGTAACAACAGCTATTGGAAGTTTTTTTTATAAGCCTGAATGGAAATAACAATATCAATAATCCTTCAGTATTGTTGCCTTAATTTAGTTCACTGTCAAAAACAAGTTCAAAACACCAAAAGATGGTTTTTTACGTTTTGACATAAATTTTTTACCTTTTGGATGTACTGTAAATCCTGCATTTATTACATTTGCTTAGTGAAACTCCTGGAACAAAAAATAACACAGGGAGGCACCCAGTACAGACAAAAATGTTGTTTCCTTTAAACTGTGTACTTCAACGTTTTAGTCAAAATACATTTTAGTGTAAAAATTTGTATTGTGTGAAGTAGGTTTGCCTCAAAAAATAAATGGTTTCCCAAAACATTTTATTTAAAACAAAAAACTCCCTGTGTTTTTTATTTTTCTCAATGCAAATAAATTTTTTAACCACCTATTAAAACAAAACCGGCCCAATCAAGAGGCAGGTAACCTTTATTTATAGAATCAAGCTTGGCTAATCTCAGTGCATTTGCATATGAATTACCTTCTAGTAAATATTGGTAAAAGGTAATCATAAACTCTTTGGTTTTTTCATCATTAACTTTCCACAATGAGGCTATTACATTTGGGACACCGGCCAGGATAAAGCCACGTGGCAAGGCCATTACACCTTCGCCCTCAGCTATTGTTCCTTTTCCTGTATTACAAGCGCTTAAAACAACCAGCTCAGCATCAATATCCAATTTGAAAATTTCACCCATGCTTAAAAAACCATCATCAAATAAACTCTCTATATCTTCATTAAGGTTCTTCTTAAGAAATAAGCCCGATCTTTCAGGATGCTCATTGTTTGAAATACCATGAGTAGCAAAATGAACAATGTCAAAATCATTATTGTTTTTCTTCAAATTATCTATATTCGCTTGTTCTCCCTTAAATACCGAAGCTCTCAGCCCTTTATTAACAAATTCCCTTTCAATCATCAAAACTTCTTCCTCTGAGTATTTTAGTGGTGACAATGATTCCTCCACACCACGATATTGTGCAATAAAATCATTATCATTAAATTTCTCATCTAAGAATAAGGGAGCAAAAGCCAAAACACTGTTTGATTCAGACAATTTATCGGTTTCGTTTAGCATATGCCATAAAACTGTTGAATAACTATATGAGACAGAAATATTCTCAATTACAGGTTGTTGTTTATTAATGCTAAATATTTCAAAAGGGATCATATTTAATTCTTTATCGGGAATAACAACAAGGTGGCCTATATTAGCTAGCTCATCTTCAATTTCCTCGAATAAATACTTACCTAAAGAAAAATTATTCCTTCCGGTTTTTATAGAATACAAATCCTTATTAATTATTGCTTTAAAGTCATCAATATATTTAATTCCATATTTTACATTATCCTCCGTTACAAAAGCATACACAAAGAAATCATCCTCTACACAAAATTCTACAATTCCCACTGAATCTCTGAGCTGTTTTTGAATTTCAGCTAAGGCAGGTATCTCGTACACATCCTTGTTGCCATCATTTACTTCATAATTTTTATATCTTAAAATAAGATTATCCACCAGCAATGTGTTAAGTTCTGTCCTGAGTTGTTTTTCATCTGTTTCGTTAAGATTATAACTTAACATTTCATTTCTTACTTTTTGAATTTTTGCAGAATTATCAATAAGTTCTGAGAAATTTGCTGAATTATACTCAGATTCACTTTGTTGTTTTGCTTTAGTAATATAATCAGTTAACTGAATAGATTTCGAGGAGAAAATAAGGTTTAAAATCTCAGATTCATAAGTAGCAGGATTATTCAGATTCAAGACATACTCAAGTGAGGACATAATAAAATCATGGTATTTCATTGTTAAGCTCGACAATTCAAAGCCATACACATCTTCCTCTACAATTTTCCTATAAAGCTTATTCTGCTCCATGATCAGAGCAATAATTACTTGCTCTCTAGCATATTCATCTTCAATTCTTTCTGACGACAACCAGGCTTGTTCAAGAATACTAAAGAAGCTTAGCTGATCCACCAACATTATAGAGTCAGATACCATTGGGACCTTTTCTTCTTGAATTATTTTATAATTATCAAACTTTTCGGCAATAAAATAAATAGCAGAATCAATTTTATTATCCTTTATCAGGCCTTTGGCTTTAACTTCCACATATTTGTTTTGGAAATACTTGTCGCCTTCACTTTTTAAAAACATATCCAATATTACATTGGATGTGTCAGCAGAATAATTAACTGCAGCATCAGCGATATTAATCAGTGCAAGATTCTTATTATAAACAGACATTGAGTGATTCTCCACAATATCCCTGGTTTTTTCAATATGCTTCCACACACTAGCTGTATCACCTTTATCGGCATACATCAACGCAAGTTCTGCATTGCACGAAGCCAAAAGGTTCCATGAAGGATAAGGCAATGTATCCAGGCAAGCCATAGCCTTCTTAGTATATAAAATTCCCTTTTCAATATTATCAAAATCAAAGTAATTCCTGCTTCCAAGCATATAATTAAAATAGGCGCTATAATTCAAAGTCCGTACCGACTTACCTGACTCTTCAAACAATTTGATATCATTCTCAAGGACTTCAAGAGTAGTTTTTTGCAAGTCATAAATTTGAGGTAAGTTTGAAATAATAGTGTAGTCAGCTACTGCTAAGCTGGGCAGGTCATTTGCCTCAAGGGCAATTTTTCTGGCTTCATATAAAATATCTATAGCCTTTTGTTTATCGCCCTGCCTGTTAAGGTGGAGGCCATAATCAACCAAGGTATTTCTATAGGGTTCGCCGTATTCTTCTATTTTTCTAAGAATTTCAAGCTGTGATTGCAAAATTTCACCGGTATCATGCTCTTCAGTTGCCAGCCTTTTGGCCAGATTCCTTAGCAGGCGTAAAGAAGCAACATATTCAATATTTATAGTATCATTTTCATTTGTATATAATGGAATTGCCTCTTGAAAAAAATCATATCCTTCACTGAATTTACTATTGTGAAGAAATAAGTTTGCAGCCTCATTTTTCAGAAACAAGTACTGCATTAGATCTGATTCTTCAAAAGCCAGTAATGCGAGGCTATCAAGCTTTTCAATGGCAATACCGGACTCTAAACCTTCATTATATTCAATTACAATTGAATTATATTCATCATAAAAAGAGTATTCTTTAACATTTCTGCTTTCTTGCCAAAAAGTACCATATTGCGAATATGATAATTGTGGGAGCAAAAGAAAAATCATAATTACCAACCTCCCGGCATAAACAAAAATCGAATTAAGCATAATCTTTCTGGTTTTTAGTAAAAAAATAAAAAAAACATGTAAAAATTTAGAGTAGCAAATTTAACTAATTAATAAACACAATTATCTATTAATTATTAATAGCCTGATTATCAAAACCAAGCTATCCAATATATTACATAAATTTTTATTATCTTATTTTTTTTAATTTTAATCAAAAATTTATTCAAAAATGTGCATTCATTAAATTATTTTTGTAAAAAAGATTTCATTAATGCAACATAACAGCAACCAAATAATAAATAGTGAAAAGTTAATGATTGAGTTAGTTAACTTAATCACAAAAAAGGTTGTTGCAAGATACATCTCTTTGACTGTTATTCCGGACCGGGAGAGAGAAGACGTGGAAATGGCTATTATTGAAAAATTCCTAATTAAAAAAGACAAAATAAACCAGTCATTCCGGGGAAAATCTAAAATAACCACATATTACACGGCAGTAATTAACCGTATGTGTTGCGAGGTTATAAGAAAAGAACAAAAACACTGGTATTCGGTAATTGAAAATCTTGTAGTTGATTCGGATAAAACTAAAACTGTTTTTCTGGAAACTGCAAAAAAGACAATAATTAAAGATGAGGTAAAAAGGCTCTCACGAGCTATGCTTTTTTTTAATGGCAACCGTCATAAAGTTAATTTATTTTTAAAATATTATTTTGACATTCCATTAAAAGATGAAGATATTGAGTTGTATTGTAATGATTTATATGAACAGGTGAAAGATATTTTAAACAAAAACAGCAGCATCAGAAAATCTTACATTTATGACAACCTCTCGCAAATAGTTAATATTGTTGAAGATAAAAACGTTGGAGCAGATGCTGCAAGAATATGGCTAAAAAAACAAATAAATACTATTTTAACACTTATGAACGCCGGCGGCCAATATCATTATAACCAGGAAAGCCTGTCAGTATTATTTGAATTATATAATCAAAATTAATAACTACTTATGAAATAATTATTCAACTTTTTTTATAGTAAAAGATATGTCTCACAATAGTCATTTAACAGAAGAACAAATAGCAAAATGCGCTGATGCAATTCATAATAACACTTATGACAGCATACCTGAAGATATACGTCAGCATATCGCAGAATGTAATATTTGTGCAACAGAAATAATGATTATTAGTGAGATTTCCCCGGAGGTTGAAGAAGAGCTTAATAATAAAAAACAAAAGCGGCTGATAATTAACCCATGGTTTATTGGAGCTACAACACTTGCTGCTGCAGCATTAGCCTCGCTTGTAGTTTTTGAGATTACAAATCTAAGCCCTGATAATGAAACAAAACAGCAATTAACTGTTTACTCGGAAAACGACAACATCAAGGCAGAAAAAGACAAAACTAAGGATATAGACACAGTTCTTTTTAGCAAAAAAAAGTCAGAAACAGAAGACAGCATAAACATTTCTCAAATTGATGACGGTAGAATAAAAAAATCTGAATTAGCATATATCCCAAATAAAAATCTTGAACAATTATTTCAAAACTCGAAAGGTGCATACAGAAGCGTTTCTGTTGAAATAAAAACTCCGGATACTGTTTATATTGAGAAAAACACACAAGATACTTTAAGCTGGGTAAATCCTAAAAACGAAAAACTTATTGTTGAAATTTTCAACAATAATGAAGAGGAAATATTGATAGAAGAGACAAACAATGAATATATCCTAACACCGGATTTGAAAGAAGGTTTATATTATTGGAAACTCATCAACAAAGAATTTGACCTTATTTTTGTGGGAAAAATAATCGTTGAATAACTCGCCTTATTGCCTGCGCGCAACGCTACAAATAACCACACCCTAATAATAACCTCAGATTATTTACAACAAAAAAAATCAGGAGCTACAAATATTTGCAGCTCCTGATAAAATAAAGAAAAATAACTACATCAATAATATTTAACAACTATCATTAATTTCTGCTTCTGCCTGCTTTAGGCTCTTCAGGGATATATGGCTTATCACCGAATCTTGATAAAATATACCATTCCGTTGAAGCTTTATTGTGGTCATTCCAAACATGTATGTTTGTTCCGTTATCATCTGATCCTCCACCCTTCAGGCAAAGAACTTTACCACTACGGTGATATATTTTATAACGGCCATTACCTAAGTGTTTGAAATAAAACTGTTGATTTGGGTTAGAAAAATTTGTTTTCCAAATGTGAATATTTCCGCCATTTGATGTATTACCAGACTGGAGGTCAACAGAAAAGTCGGAACCACAATTTGCCTTTATATTATAATATCCGGTATCGCCGGCTTTAACAAAACAGAAATATCTGTCAACACCTTCATCTTTTGTCCAGATTTTCAGGTTATTTCCATTTTTGTAAGTTGAGTTGTCTTTTACATTCATACATTTTCCTGACAGATCCCAATAACCGTTTTTACTTCTATCATAACTAACAGCTGATTGAATATAAAACTGCTCATTCTCTTTCATTACATCTCCAACAATAGAAGCACCTGCAGCATCTTTGTCGCTCGGCACAAATGTTTTTTTCGTATTCTTATTAATTAAATACCATTCAACATTCATTGAATTATGATCATTCCAGATATGCAGTGGATTCCCGTTATCATCATTTTTATTTTTCAGGCACACAATTTTACCGGATGCTGTATAAATTTTAAAGCGTCCATTGCCTAAATGATGAAATAAAAATCTTTGATTTGCACCACCATGAGGTTCCCAAACGTGAAGAGGAGTTCCATTATCATTTTTTCCTCCTTTTATGTCAACTCTTGAATTCCAGTTACCAATCTGCAACTCATAATAGCCACTCTGAGATGATTTAACTATCTTGAATTCACGGTCACGTCCACCATCCAAATTCCAAACTTTTAGTTCTTTTCCTTTTGCTACATCATTAACTCCTCCAATATCCCAATATGCTTTTTCACTACGTCCGTGAGCATAGGCAGACTGAATATAGAAGACCTCACCTTCAGGCATTTTTGTTGGCGCCTGGCCAACAACAAAATCTGAACACAATAACAAAGCAACTGCTAATAATAAAATTTTTTGTTTCATTTTTTTAATCTTTAATTGTTAATAAATTGAATAATTAAAACTTTTGTGATTACTAATTGTGACTATCAATTATTATTGATTTGTATACTATTTTTTGCCGGTCGATTTAAATCCACCTTTCTTTTTTCCTTCCATTTTCGTAAACTCCATAGATGCCATTCCATAAAAGGACAGGGTTTTCCCCTCAGAATAAAATTCCCCCTTCACTTCTTCCCCTGCTATATCTATGAAATAATCGCCATCTTTAAAAACAATTATTCTTTCAAGTTCAAATTCAGATTCACGATGTCCAGGAGGTGCTTCAGGACTTTCTGAAATGCCTTTTATTAAAAGCACAATTTCTTCACCCTCTATTGAAATAACCTTAGCTACTCCTTCTGCAGAAGAAGCCATGCTGCCACTTTCGTATGCGTATTCCGCTCCATTTTCGAAAAAATCCTGCTCACCGCCAAAAACAGCAACAGGCAGCATAATTAGCGACATTAGAATAATTTTGCAAACTAATTTCCTCATAACTTTAAAATTTAATTATTAATAACTTCATTTAATTCTTTATTTTTTTGTTGCTAAAAAAACTTTTTTTGAATCATTTTTAATCAAAATTTTCAAACCTTAATTATCTGCTAAATTTTTAAAAAGCTTCACGATTTTACAAAATTTTCATTTTGACAGCATTACAAATCACGTTTGTTTTAGTAAAATACATTGCTAAAATAGAGAAAAATAATTAAAATTATTCCTACATTTGAAATAAAAAATCATGGAAATTATACTGATAATTCTGGTTGTTATTTTTATCCTGTTAGTTTGGATTATATTCATGTATAACAGTCTTATTAGAAAACGCAACCAAGTCAGAAATGCCTGGTCCCAAATTAAAGTGCAACTCAAAAGACGTTATGACCTGATACCAAACCTGGTAAGTACCGTTAAGGAGTATATGCAGCATGAAAAAGAAACACTTGAGAGCATTACAAAATTGAGAGCACAAGCAATGGAAACCACTGACGTTAAAGACAAAGCAAAGGTTGAAGGACTATTAAGCCGTGCACTGGGCCAGATTAAAGTTGCTGTTGAAAACTATCCAAACCTAAAAGCAAATGAGAATTTTTTAATGTTGCAGGAAGAACTAAAATCCACAGAAAACAAAATTGCATTCTCAAGACAAAACTATAATGACCAGGTATTATTTTTCAATAATAAAATTGAGATGTTTCCTTCAAATATCATTGCCAATATGTTCAATTTTAAAAAAGAACCATTTTTTGAACTTGAAGACCCAAAAGAAGGAGAAGTTGTTGATGTTAATTTTAAATAATACCTTCAAATAAGTTATCTTTTTATAAAAAACTTTGATAATGCAGGTTAAATTTGCAAATATATCGTTCTACATAAAATGTAATAAATAGCTCATGTGGGAAATCGCCAGGAAAAATCAACGAAAATCAGCATTCTTGCTCATAATAATGAGTATAATCCTTATAGGACTGGGTTACCTGATAGGCATGTATATTGACCCGAATGACGGAGGCATTACCGGAATATTAATTGCCTCAGCAGTTTATTTCATATTGCTCTTCATAGCATTGTCACAGGGAACAGCCATAATATTAAAAATGAGCAATGCAAAAGAGGTCAAACACAAAGATAATCCGCAATTATATAATATTGTTGATGAGATGCGCATTGCAGCCGGGATGGAAGTAATGCCAAAGGTATTCATCATCGAAGATCCGGCACCCAATGCTTTTGCTGCCGGCATGACTCCCAAAAAAAGCATCGTTGCTGTTACCCGCGGGTTACTGGATATGATGAACAGAGACGAGCTCCAGGGAGTTATTGCTCATGAAATTTCTCATATAATAAACAGAGACATCAGGTATTTAACAATAGCAACAATAATGGTAGCATCAGTAGCCCTGATTTCACAGATTTTTCTAAGGTCAATGTTTTTCAGAGGCTCAAGGGGAGGAAAAAATGGTAAAGGGCAAGCAATAATTATGATAGTAGCTATAGTATTTGCAATACTTGCTCCAATTGCTATCAGAATGCTGTATTTTGCTTTATCACGAAAAAGAGAATACCTTGCTGATGCATCAGGTGCCAGGCTAACAAGATATCCCGAAGGATTAGCGTCTGCTCTTGAAAAAATCGGAGGGTCCACTGTTAATCTTGAATCTGCAAACAAAACTACAGCGCCAATGTACATTGCGAATCCGCTAAAACCAAAAGGCGCAAAGCTGAAAAACCTTACAAGCACTCATCCCCCATTACAGGATAGAATAAAAATATTAAGGTCTATGGGTAATACATCCTCACTGACTGACTATCAGCAAGCATATCAGTCGGTAAGCGGAAAAAGAGCAGGATTTATACCAACTAAATAAATATATTAAACAATCAAAAACTTTTTAAATATGAAAAAACTAATAACAATATTAATCGCAATTACTGTTTTAATCGGATGTGAAAATGGCGATAAAACAGACAAAAGCCCGATAGGTCAAGAGACTATCGACAATGTTATTGAGAAACTTACTGACACACATGGCAGTGATTTACAGGAAAGAATAGAAAAAGGTGTCACAGCAACAGCTAATCTTTGGAGAACATCAGATGGCAATAGTGAAGAATTTGAAAAATTCTGTGATGAGAACTTTATTGCTGATGAAGAAGAACTGAACTATGTTTTCAATACTTATGCTCACAATTTTGAGTACTTATTCGGCTACATGAACAGGACAGTGCTCGAGATGAACCGTGCGATACATGAAGATATTGGGCAGCTTCACAAAGTTGACAAAATGTTTGGAGCTTACAGCCCTTCATCACATATACAAGAGGACCTTTATAATAACAAAATCGCGTTTATTGTTACTTTAAATTTTCCATACTATTCTTTAGAAGAAAAAAATGAGATGGGAAAAGAATGGGATGACCGTCAATGGGGTTATGCCAGGCTTGGCGAGTTTTTTACAGCAAGAGTACCGGCAAATATTTTACAGGAATATAACCAGGTTTATTCTGCATCAAGATTATATATTTCAGAATATAACATTTTTGCCGGTAAGCTATTGAATGAAGAAGGCCAGCAACCATTTCCCGAGGGCATGAAGCTTTTGGCACACTGGAACATCAGGGATGAGATAAAATCTAACTACGGCCAGGAAGGTGGGCTCGAAAAACAAGAATTGCTTTATAATGTTATGCTTAGAATCATTGAACAGGATATACCGGTTGAAGTTATTAATAATGATGAATATCTATGGAATCCCGTAAAAAATGAATTGTTTAAAGATGATTCGGAAATCGCTAAAACTCCTGAAGATACGAAACGCTATGAGTATTTATTAAATAATTTCAAAGCAATAAAAAATATTGATCCATACTATGCAGATCTCGACACATACATAAAGAGAAGGTTTGAAAGCAGCATGGAAATACCTTTTGAAGAAGTAGAAAATCTTTTCAAGGAGTATGCTGCATCTCCTTTATTAAGAGAAGTAGGTAAGATTATTAGCGAAAGATTAGGGCGTGATTTAAGGCCGTTTGACCTTTGGTATAATGGCTTTGTTGGAAGAGGAGGAATTTCTGAGGATGCATTAAACATTATAACAAAATCCAAATATCCGGATGCAGAAGCAATGAATGAAGATTTACCAAGGATACTGCGTGATTTGGGATTTGATAAACAAAAGGCTGATTTCATAGCATCCAGGATAGAAGTAGATGCTGCAAGAGGTTCAGGCCACGCCTGGAGAGCTTCAATGAGAGAGATGCCATCTCACCTGAGAACAAGAATAGCTGCCGACGGCATGGATTACAAAGGCTATAATATTGCAATTCATGAATTTGGCCATAATGTTGAACAAACAATCAGCGTGCACATGGTAGATAATTATTTCATAAACGGGATTCCTAATACCGCATTTACCGAAGCCCTTGCTTTTATGTTCCAGAGCAGAGACCTTGAGCTTCTGGGTATTTCTGAAAAAGACCCAATGAAAGAACATTATGAAGTACTTGACATCTTCTGGGATAATTATGAAATGATGGGCGTATCGCTTGTTGACATGAAAGTATGGGAGTGGCTTTATGACAACCCGGAAGCAAATGCCGAAGAACTTAAAAATGCTGTGATAAAAATTTCAAAAGAAGTGTGGAACGAGTATTATGCTGACGTATTTGGAGAAAAAGACAATCCACTTCTTGCAATATATTCACATATGATACAATCGCCACTATACTTAATGAATTACCCTTATGGCAGATTAATCATGTACCAGCTTGAAGATTACATTGCTGATAAAGATTTTGCTGAAGAAGTTGAAAGAATATATTCCATAGGAAAATTAACACCAAGACATTGGATGGAAAAAGCTGTAGGTAAACAAATTAGCAATGAACCACTGTTCAGTGCTGTTGAAAAGGCCCTGGCAGCTGTGAAATAACAACATTGGCTCTTATTTAGCAAGTAATTTCAACAGAAGTTATTTGTTAAAAAACAATAAAAAAACTGCTTTATTCGTTAAATAATAAAGCAGTTTTTTATTCACCTTTAAAATACAGAGCCATGACAACAAAAAAAAGTATTCGAGCTGATCTCGAAAAGAAAAAAAACATCTTTTTAAGTATAGGGATAATCATTGCCATGACTGCTGTATTGTTTGCGTTTAACTGGAAACAGTACGACAGAAATAATTATAATATTGATGGTATTACAGTTGTTAATTATGATCAAGATGATATACCTATAATCGTTCAAAAAAAGACACCGCCTCCAAAAGCCTCACAGGAGATAAAAATAAGCGACGATCCAGAAGAGGAATTTAAAGATATTGATTTACCTGACCCGGAAGCCACAGCAGAAACATATGTACCTGGATGGGATTTTAGCGGCTATGATTTTGACCCTCCTGTAGATACAAATGAGGTATTTGACTTTCCACAAATTGAGCCTTCTTTTCCCGGTGGTAACGAAGCTATGGCAAAATATCTGAGAAAAAAACTAAGGGTTCCTGAAAGAGCAAAAGCAAGCAGGATATCAGGTACAGTTTTTATTAGTTTTATTGTAGAAAAAGATGGAAGCATTTCAAATGTTGAAGTAATAAAAGGAATTGGAGGAGGATGTGATCAGGAAGCAGCAAGGGTAGTTGCCTCCATGCCAAAATGGAATCCGGGAATGC
>JAWOBS010000179.1:0-3475 GCA_046484145.1 Bacteroidales bacterium | reverse complement strand
TGTAATAATAAGTTTAACGGGATTTAATACTGCCATTGTCCGGGGAGCGTTTCTGTTAAGGTCTTCACGGACGCAATGTTCAAGCAATCCCACTTCAATAACATTTTCGCGTTTGGCAATTCCAACCTTTTCTGCAAAAGTCCTGATAGATGCAGGAGTGTACCCTCTTCTTCTTAAACCTGATAAAGTTGGCATCCTTGGGTCATCCCAGCCATTAACATAAGCACCACCAACTAATTCCAGCAGCTTACGTTTGCTCATTACAGTATAAGTAAGATTCAAGCGTGCAAACTCAATTTGCCGCGGCCTGTTCTCTTTTATCTCAAGCGCATCTAAAAACCAATCATACAGCGGGCGGTGTACCTCAAACTCCAAGGTGCAAATAGAGTGTGTAATACCTTCAAGATAGTCGCTTTGCCCGTGAGCCCAATCATACATTGGATAAATGCACCACTGGTTTTCTGTACGGTGATGATTTGCATGCATAATACGATACATTACAGGATCTCTCATATGCATATTTGGTGAAGCCATGTCTATCTTTGCCCTCAATACTCTTGAACCATCAGGAAACTCACCATTTTTCATCCTTTCAAATATACTAAGGCTTTCAGCAACAGGGCGGTCTCTCCATGGACTCTCTTTTCCCGGCACTGTCGGTGTTCCCCTGCTGGCTCCAATCTCTTCCGCTGTCATCTCGCAAACATAAGCCTTCCCCTTTTCTATTAAAAAAACAGCATACTCATAAAGCTTTTCAAAATAGTCAGAAGCATAATATTCCCTGTCTTCCCAGTCAAATCCCAGCCACTTTATATCTTCCTTGATAGAATTTACATATTCTATACTCTCCTTAGTCGGATTGGTATCATCAAAACGCAAATTGCATTTGCCATTGTATTTTTTTGCCAATCCAAAGTTCAGACAAATAGATTTTCCATGGCCTATATGCAAATAACCATTTGGCTCAGGGGGGAATCTTGTATGGACTTTACCACCGTTCTTGTTATTTTGAATGTCATCTTCAATTATCTGTTCAAGAAAATTTAATGACTTTTTCTTCTCTTCACTGTTGTTTTCAGCTTTATTCATGATGGAGCTTGTTATTTATAATGTCAATATTGTCTTTAATAAGAATACAAAAGTAAAAAAATGATTTGTATGATTTTTAAGATTGGGAAGATTTATAAGATTTATAAGATTGAAGATTTATAAGATTTATAAGATTTAAGATTTGTAAGATTGAAGATTGCATATTTATTGTATGAGATAAATTGGGAATTATTATAATCCATAATTATCTTTGTGAATATCAGAAATTAACATTCAAATATTAATTATGGGAAAAATATTGCTTGAAGACATGGAGTTTTTTGCCTATCATGGTTGCTTTGATGAGGAAAAGGTGATAGGTAATCAGTTTATTGTAAATCTTGAAATTGAAACCGACACAGGCAGGAGTGAAAAGTCTGATGATTTGTTGGAGACTGTTAATTACCAGGAAGTTTATAATGTAATAGGAGAAGTTATGAATGAAAGTTGTAATTTGCTTGAGCATCTTACTTCAAAAATACTGGATGTTTTAATGGATAAGTTTTCAGCAATAAGTTTTGCCCGGTTGAAAGTTTCGAAAATAAATCCGCCTATGGGTGGCAAGATGAGGAGCGTTAGCGTGGAGCTGGAGAGAAGGAGATAATGTGCAAATGTGTTAATATGATAATGTGCAAATGCGTTAATGAGAAATGCTTATCTATTGCCGTCTGCTTTAGCTGACGGATAGATGTTAATGAAAAAAGCTTATCTATTGCCGTCTGCTTTAGCTGACGGACAGATTGTAATAAAGAATAAAATTATCATGAAAGAAAAGGAGCCCACTTCAAAAATTAAAATATGCCCTAAATGCAAGAAGCAATTTGAATGTTTACATAATGCAGATTGCTGGTGTATGAATTACAAACTCAGCAAAGAACAACTGGATTTGCTAAAAGAAAAATATAACGATTGCATTTGTGAGGAATGCATGAAAGAGTTTAGTCGTTGAACTGTTTAGTTGTTGAGTCGACTAAACAACTAAACGATTAAACAATTTTTTTTTGATTTTAAAAGAATAAGCACTACTTTTGCAAAACAAAAACAAGGTTTCGTGGCCGAGTGGCTAGGCAGAGGTCTGCAAAACCTCCTACAGCGGTTCGAATCCGCTCGAAACCTCCACCACCAAAAAAGGATTAGAAAGAAAATTTCTAATCCTTTTGTTTTTAGGGGGTTTTGGATGTCGGGGGTAAAGGAATAAAATGTAAATTTGTATTGTTTTGTTCAAAAAAAGCTACAAAAAAGCTACATTTTTAAACCCGTATTATGAAACTTTCAGTAAGATTTTACCTCAGGGAAGATGCTCCTCGCAAAAATAATACTTTTCCGATTTATATTGATGTCCGTGTCAATACAAAAAGAATTACATTTTCTACAGGACTATACACTAAAAAATTACACTGGAACCAAAATAAATGTGAAGTTAAGACTTATGATCCCTGGCATGAAAGAATAAACAAAAGACTTGCAAAGCTTAGAAGGCGTATAGCCGAAATAGAAGACGATTGTATTGCAGAAAATAAAACCATTTCAGCTCAGCAGTTTAAAAATCTGCTATTGAACACAACCGGCAAGACTGCATGCTTCTTTGAGTATATGGAAGAAAAACTTAATCAAAGAAAAGGCATTTTAAAGCCGCAGACTATTACCACAAACAAACACCAGATTGAAAAGATAAGAGAATTTCAGTCAGAAATAAATTTAGGAGACTTAGATTATGACTTTATTAAAAAATACGAAGTATTTCTTATTACAATAAGAAATAACGGCCCAAGCACAGTAAGCAAATCCATGACTTTTTTAAAGCTGATGATAAATGAAGCGATTAAAGACGGCAGATTTAAAGGGCTGAACCCATTTATACATTATAAAATACAAAGACATGAGAGCAAAAGGGAGTTTTTGGACGAAGATGAAGTAGAAAAATTAGAAAAGCTTTATGCTAAGAACACACTAA
This sequence comes from Bacteroidales bacterium, assembly GCA_046484145.1. Lineage (GTDB taxonomy): Bacteria > Bacteroidota > Bacteroidia > Bacteroidales > UBA7960 > PWND01. The sequence continues at coordinate 432 of JAWOBS010000179.1, read as the reverse complement.
GTAAAGGACAACAAAATGTACTTACATATTTTTTGTTTTGTTGCTATACCGGGATAAGATATGGAGATGTGAAAGATTTAAAGCTCTCTGACATTCACGAAGATAAAAAAGGCAGGTACATAAGCATTTCAACAGAGAAAACAGATAAGGCAATTAATGTACCTCTAATTCCTAAAGCAAAAGCTTTAATACCCGAAGGCTTATTGCAGAATCAAAAAGTTTTTAATGTATATACCGACCAGCCTACCAATAGATATTTAAAAAAAATAGCCACAATAGCAGGTATAAATAAAAATATCTCATTTCACGTATCAAGGCACACATTCGCAACACTTTCCGGTGTGTATGGCATTCCGGTTGAGATAGTAAGAGACTTACTCGGCCACTCAGATATAAAAACTACTTTAATCTACCGCAAAACCACCAAAAAAC
>JAWOBS010000138.1:0-3647 GCA_046484145.1 Bacteroidales bacterium | reverse complement strand
TCCCAATCATCCGGCTTAGAATAATTTGGAATCATCATCCCGTTAGTAACAACAACCCTTGGAGCATTCTTGTGAGACGGGAATAAGCCCATCGGATGGCCGCTATACATAACAAGTGTTTGCTCATCTGTCATTTCTGCAAGATATTTCATACTTAAAAGATACTGTGCCCAGTTTTGAAAAACTGCACCATTGCCTCCGTAAGTTATCAGTTCGTGGGGATGCTGCGCAACAGCATTATCAAGATTATTAGATAACATAAGCATTATAGCGGCGGCTTGTTTGCTTTTATGTGGGAAGTCTTCAATACTGCGGGCATTTATCTTATAATCAGGACGAAAGCGATACATATAAATACGTCCGTAGCTTTCAAGCTCTTTAGCAAACTCAGGAGCGAGCTCAGAGTGATGTTTTTCCGGGAAATAACGTAATGCATTTTTAATGGCGAGCTTTTTCTCCTCCTTAGTTAAAATGTCTTTCCTCTTTGGTGCATGATTTACCTCCGGGTCAAATGGTTTTGGAGCAGGAAGTTCTCCGGGTATTCCCTGTAATATAGCGTTTTGAAATTCTGATAAAGCCATGGTTTTATAATGTTTTAATGCGTTTCACTAATAAAAAGGCAAGCAAAATTAAAACATTTTTTATCATAATACAAACCTTATTATTGCTTACTTTCCTGCTGATAATTTCTAAATGGCTAAATATTATTTTGAGGTGCTAATTATTTTTTTTAATTTTTATCCCTCGCAAAAACCGCAAAATTAAATAAACGCAAAATTCGCAAAAACAATGATAGAAAATGAAATACCTTATGAAGTTATTGGTGAAGCAATAGATATCCATAAAAGTATTGGTCCCGGATTGTTAAAATCGGCTTATGAAAATGCTTTAGCTTATGATTTAAAAGCGTTGGGGTTTGATGTTAGACAAAAAGTTTCAATGCATTTATTTACAAAGAGATAAAGCAAGAGGTTGGTTACCGAATTGACATAGTGGTTAATAACCTTTAAACTTTGCGTATTAGCGCTTAAACTTTTGCGTGTTTTGCGTGGAACTTTTTCACATAGCACCTCAAAATAATATTTAGCCTTCAAAATAAAAAAGGGAATAATACCGGTTGGCTGAAGCTTATAATCTAATCACAGGATTCAACCCGGGAAATGTCTATTTCAGCAAAATCCCACGAAAAGTTTTCTTCTTTTGTATCGGCGCGAGTGATTTCTTCAGCAATAAATCTAAGATCAGCTCTGCCACCACGCTTTGTTTTGCCCGGTGCAATACAAACCTCCTGCTCTTCGCTACTGAAAACGAGCATCTGATCTTTATAAAAGCCAACAGAAATTGTTGCCTTAACGGGATGTTCCAGGGTATTTTTGATTTTAAGAATAAGAATAGCATCACTACTTTTATCAAACAATTTACTTCTCCGCCATCTGTGCTCTATTTCCAGGCCCTGTTCTTCAGTAGGATCAGAAAAAAACCATTGAGAATAAGCATCAACATGTCCAAAAAGACAAATTACAAATACAACGATTATACTTTTTATAATTTTTTTCATATTAAATGTAGTTTTTGAGTGAAAAAATAATTCTAATTATTCTATAATAGCACAGCAAATAATAATACAACGACTACGGACTAGTATAGTGGCGATTAACCTCTTCGTCACTGGCAACCTGCACCCAAATTGAATTATTATAAACTTCAAACCAGCACATCAGTTAGCCATAATATTAGCCCTCTGTTGTAGAGCATCCTTACATCTCAATTTGAATATTCACCTTTCCACCAAGGCCTTTTTCAACAATCTCGAATAGGGTCTTCAATGTCATGTTGCTCCCATCGTTTTCAACTCTGGAAATATATGTTCTCTTCTTGTCAACTATTTGAGCAAGTTGTTCTTGTGTCAGGTGCTTTTCTTCTCTTGCTTTTTTCAGTAAAAGTCCGACTTTGAAAGTCTCGAACTCTCTGTCAAGCTTGTCTCGACGGGTTGTGCCCTTTTTGCCGTAAACATTGTCTTTGATTTTTTTCCAGGATTTTGTTTCCATTATTTCTTGTTTTTTTCTTCGTAATAAGAGTTCATAAGACCAAGTGCTTTGTCAATCTCTTTTCGTGGGGTTTTCTGTGTCTTTTTCACAAATCCGTTGAGCAGGATTACTAGTTTCCCCTGATCAAAAAAGCAGAAAACTCTCCAAATGTCAGACCCAAGTTGAATTCGTGCTTCATATAGTCCCTTTGTTCCTTTAATAAATTTTATGTAGTTCGCCGGAATTCTCTCAAGGGTCTCGATTGCTTCAATTACCTTAAAAATCTTGTCTTGAACTTTCTCAGGTTGTTTCAAGAGAAAGTCCTCAAAATAATCTTTATAAGCAATTACCTGTCGGATTTTGTCCATTGCCACAAAGGTAACTTAAAAGTTACAATTATCAAAAAAATATCTGAGTTTTTTCGTCTATCTGTTGGATTGCATGCCTATAAAACGCAATAAATAAATGAAAAAAATAATTAAAGTTTTTCCTGGGAGTTTTTTAAAATATTAAAAAGAAACTCCCTGGCCCTGAATAGCTGAGCCTTGACAGTTCCTAAGGGCAAGTCAAGTTCTTCACTAATTTCCTCGTAAGAAAACTCTTTAAAATACCTTAGTTCGACAAGCTGTTTGTACCTGGGTTTTAATTTTTCCACTACTTCTCTCATTAATTTCACTTTCTGGTTTTTAATGAGATTCTCTTCGGGGTCGGAGGTTTCAGAAGGCAGATTTTTTACATTTCCTGATTCTGATATTTCTTCATTAGACTCCTGCACCAATACATTCTTTTTCTTTTTACGCATATGGTCTATGCAGTTATTAGAAGCTATTTTGAACAACCATGTACTAAAAGCATAGTCAGGAGTATATTGCGCAATATTTTTAAATGCTTTACCAAAAGCCTCAATGGTAAGATCCTCTGCGTCTTCGGCATGCCCTGTCATTTTCAGCAGCATAAAATAAATGGTGTCACGATAAAGGCCCATAAGTTCAGCATAAGCCTTTTGGCTGCCGTTCTCAACAGCATCCTTAACTAATACCAAATCTCTTTGCGCTTTTTCAGTTAAATTTGACTTTACTTCCATTTATTTGTTTTATAAAACAGATTTGAAATAATAAATACAGGGTTTAAAAGCAAAAATATTATTTCAAATATTGGCGAATATAAAAATAATTTTGATTCATTAAGCTTTTGACAAGCATAATAATACAAAAGTAACAAAAATGACCATCTCAACACAAGTAATGACAGGGCAATAATAACAAACAAATGCCAGCCCATAATAATTGGCAGAACAACAACACCGGCAAAAAACAAAAATTGAGTTATGGAATATAAACTTAATCTTAGTTTATCAGACTTTTTATAATATTTCCCGGTTGAAAAATGTCTTTTCTTTTGCAGGAACCAAGATGAAAAACTTCTTTTTGGTTCCGATATTGTATGGCTGTCCTTAGAAACCTCAATTTGTACGTTATTCTTTTTAGCCGTTTTATTTATAAAAAGATCATCATCGCCTGAGTTAACTTTATAATGAGATATAAAACCTTTGGCTTTCATGAACAGTTTCTTTCTGTATGCAAGGTTCCTGCCAACACCCATGTATGGTAATCCGGCCAA
>JAWOBS010000116.1:0-4501 GCA_046484145.1 Bacteroidales bacterium | reverse complement strand
GATTCTAAAAAGATATCAACATATGCAACAACCTTAGACTCTGCAACTGTGCAGATTGGTGATGAGACAATGGCCCAAAACTCTGCATGGAAAGTAATATGGGCTTCAACTGAAACAAATCACAGTGTTACTGAAGGCGGTTCTTCAGGGTCACCACTGTTTAACAATTACAAACAAATAATAGGTACATTATCGGGTGGTGCTGCATCTTGCTCAAATACTGAAGGGCCTGATTATTACGGAAGATTTGACTTTCATTGGGATAAAAATGGTTCAACCAATAACTTTATGCTAAAACCCTGGCTCGACCCGGCAGGAACTAACCCGGAAACACTAAATGGTTACGATCCTAATAATTCTCATGAGGGAGAATCAATATTCTTTGAAGGCTTTGAAAGCTCTTCTATTCCGGCAGGATGGTCTCAAGAACATATTACCGGCAGCAAAAACTGGTTAACAGGTGTAGGCAACGAGGCAGGATATCCCTCAGCAGCGTATGAAGGCTCAAGTAATGCATATTTTAAAGTTGAATCAAGCTCACAACAAGGTTATATAACACGTCTGATAACTCCATCTATCAATATACCTTCGGATAGAACGGCTGTTCTTTCTTTATACCTGCATAATCAAGTTTGGCAAGGCGATCAGGATAAGTTTAGAATATACTACAAAAACTCAACTGATGGCGACTGGGTGCTTTTTGAAGCAACAAATGACAATCTGGATTCATGGACATATAAATCTTACTATCTGCCAAACCCAACTTCTAATTATAAAATAGCATTTGAACCTATTGCTTATTGGGGGCATGGAGTTTGTATTGACAATGTAAATGTTGGCCTGCTTACAGGAATTCATACACAAGACATAGAGACTCCGAAAGCACAGATATATCCAAATCCGGCACAGGACATTATAAACATTTCTGTTTTTACTGACAGCCCAAAATATAAAATTAGCTTATTAAGTATTCATGGTAATGTTGTTAAAGAAACAAGCATGCAGCAAAACCTGAAAACAATAGATATTTCAGGCCTGTCAGCAGGCATCTATTTTATCAGGATTTCAGGAGATAGCTTTTCTGAAACATTAAAGTTTATAAAATCAGAATAGAAACAAAAATCAGCAGTCATGGAAAACTTCATATTATACAACCCGGTAAAATTACATTTTGGCAAAGGAGCTTTGGATAAACTTGGAAATGCAGCAAGTTCATTTGGGAAAAAAGCATTACTTGTGTATGGAAAAGGATCGGTAAAAAATAATGGATCGTACCATGAAACTATTGCAAAATTAAATGAGGCCTCTGTCGCGATTATTGAATATGACGGAATAAAGGCCAATCCTGTAATTGAAGATATTGAGGCTGCTGCGGAATTAGGCAGAAAAAATAAAGTTGACATGGTGATAGGCCTTGGGGGAGGAAGTGTAATAGACAGCGCAAAATATATAGCTGTATGCATTCCTGAAAAACGGCCTGTCTGGGAAATTGCTACAGGAAAAGTAAAGCCGCACAAGGCCCTGCCAATAATTGCAATACTGACACTTGCCGCAACAGGCACGGAAATGAATCCCTATGCTGTAGTGCAAAATAATAAACTCAAGAAAAAGATTGGTTACGGACATAAATTAATGTACCCTAAGTTCAGCTTCTTAGACCCAACATTCACTTTGAGCGTTCCTAAAGATCAAACAGCTTTTGGCATAGTTGACCTGATAGCGCATTCCCTTGAGGCTTACTTTGGGAAAGGAAAATCATCTTTAAGTGACAGATTTGTTTTTTCAATAATTAGAGAAGCTATCCATTATGGACAAGACCTTATTAATGATCTTAGCAACTATGAACTTCGCTCCAAAATAATGTATGCAGCAACATGCGCATTAAACGGGATGACATTTGTTGGAAAAGAGTCGCCTGACTGGGGTGTTCATGCCATTGGCCATTGCTTAAGCGTTTTATATGATGCTCCTCACGGTGCAACACTATCAATAGCTTATCCTGCATGGCTAAAACTTCAGGAAAAACGAATCCCGGGCAAAATAACAGAACTGGGGAATGCAGTATTTGCAAGCGAAAATGTAAACGATACTATTTATAAATTAGAATACTTCTTTAAAACAATTGGAAGCCCTCTAAAATTAAGCCAATTAGATATTGTCCTTGATGAGAAAAAGAAAGAACAACTTTTTAAAGTTATGGTAAAAAATAAAGTTAATGGCTTAGAACATGAAATGTCTGAGGATGACTACAGGTTTTTAATTAACGAAATGCAATAAAAAAACAGAGCTTATGCCTCATAGTATTTGCGACATAAGCTCTAGAAGTAATCAATTCAAAAAAGTTAGAAATTATTCCAGGTGAATTTTTTTATCCTCCGGATATTTAACACTATAAGCAAACTCCAGTTTTTTGCTACCTGATGCTTTTAGGTCAAACCTCCACTTTAAAATACCCGTATCTTCCTCATAATCAGCATTGCCGGTGTTTTCAGCTTTTACACTTATATCTTTATGAGTTGAAACAGGAATCTGGTCTGATACATTAATAACAATACTTTGCTTTTTATTGTTTCTCACATTAATTTCCCATCCAACATTCTCAACCTTTTTATTTCCTAAAAATGTAGTCGAAGTAAAATCTTTCTTTCTTTCACGCTCTATGCTGATACTTTTATCTACACCAAGTGAAACCTGTAGAGTATCTAGAGTACTGGCAGGGTCAATATAAGATTTTCCAACAAATGTGCCTTCAAAGAATAAATTTGCAGAGCCGGCCAATAGGACATATTCTTCCCATCCGGAAATTTTAGCAACAAGGAATGCATCTTTATCAACCTTGGGCACTACAAAGTATTCATATTCGGCAGGTACTTCATAATTTTGTATTGCAATTAGCTGCTTGGAATTATCTCCGGCTACGCTGACAGGAACTTTAATTTCATAAAGAACACTGGTTTGAGCTTCAGAAACAACAGTTTGATCAGCAATAGATTCTGAAGCAGCTTGTGTTGAATAAGTTTCTCTTTCATCATAGCCAACAGCTTCGCCCATAGGAGCCATACTTCTATTAACAGACGAAGGTTGTGGAGGCTGGACAAAAGATAACCACCAGGGATCCAGCTTTGTTAACCTGCCACTACTATATGGCTCACCGCTTGAAACTGTCAATTTAATATCATTCCAGTCTTCTCCGGAATTTTGAAAAACATTTGCTTTCAGGTTGAGATCAAAGGCTTCATTAACACTATTAGAGCGCATATCATAAACAGCCTGCCATCCTGCATGTGGATAAATATATGACATTTCGAGTTTGCCCCTTACATTGTTAGATGCAGAAACTAAAACTACTATTTCACCAACATGTTTATTTTGCTTTGACTGCCTGCTGCTTAATTGGTTGTTGATGCGTTCATAACGAGCTCTGAACTTTTCAAGGTCAATCCCAACCTGCAGAGAATTTTTCTTAATCTCAGTCAATCGCGCTCTCATAAAATCAGCAGCAGCCTTAAGTTCTGACACCTGGAAACCTGCTTCTTTTCCTCCAATTGATTTATTGGCCATCAATAAAGATTCTTCTTCACGATATACCTGTATCATGGCATTTAGCACATCCATTTTTTCTTTATAATACTTCAGGCTATCCCGAAGCTCCTTAATTTCTTTGTCAACAGCAGCATCTGCCAGGTAATCCTGCCTGTAGTTTACAGATAGTATCATAAAGTTTCCTTTCCCTTTTACCTGGATACTATTCTGATCTATTCCGGTAGGCAAATTGCTTATAACAATTTCCCTGGTTCCTGCAGGTATGCTCACATCCGCAGTTCTCGACAACTGGGCACCACGTAAAAACACAGTTGCTTCATTTAACTTTGATTCTACTTTTATTTCATCAGCTTTATTTTGCGCATTAGCATTCATGCTAAGAAAGCCAAAAATAAAGATGAGGATTAATAATTTCTTGTTTTTGTTAAAACTTACTTTTTTCATAAGGCAATTTTTTAAATGTTTATAAATGTAATTATTTTTTTTAAAAAGCAAATGCATATAGTTACAAAAAAATCGGCAAAGCATTCTATCTACTAAGACAGAACACTTTGCCGAAAAATCACAAAGTCAAAACAGATGCGGTTTAATAGAACTATTCAATTTTTTAATGAGCATAACCAATATATTCATTTAATTTCCTGATACTACTGCTGAAAGAAAAAGCCCTGTTTACCACAAAATATGATTCTTTATCAACTGTATTTGCATATGCATATTTTGCCAGTTCTAATCTCTTACTCTCAAAACTAAGCAACAGCATAAGTTCGTATACCTGCATTGACGTAACTCTGTTAGTTCTAACAGCCTGTTTTGCAATATCTAATTTAGAACTGTCAAAACCGGTATTCGCTATTGTGCTTTTCAGATATGAAAATGCTTGCTGACTCATTACATTATAGTAGTGATCTCCATAATCGTGTCCGTAACCGGGTCCATATCCGCCGCCATGTCCGGG
>JAWOBS010000050.1:0-9970 GCA_046484145.1 Bacteroidales bacterium | reverse complement strand
ACAATCCGGATAATGTTGCCATGATTACAACCAGTAACAGGTAAACCAGGGTTTTTTGTGTTCCCATAACGCTTCTTATCACAAGCATATTTGGCAAAGAAAGCGCCGGGCCTGCAAGTAATAGTGCAAGAGCCGGGCCATTGCCCATACCGGAAGCAATTAAACCCTGTAAAATTGGAACTTCTGTCAGTGTTGCAAAATACATAAATGCACCGATAACAGAGGCAAAAATATTAGCAGAGACAGAATTCCCTCCAACCAGCCATTCTATCCATTCATTAGGAATCACACCCGGAATCGTTTGTCCATCATGGTGTGAACCCAGCAGAAAACCGGCAATTATAACTCCAAAAGCTAGCAAAGGAAGTATTTGCTTGGCAAATCCCCATGATGCAATTGTCCATTCTTTATTTTCTTCATCATTTTTATCTGTCATTGTTAATATGCTTAGAGAAGAAATGGCAACAATCATAGGAATAATAGGAGCAAGAACATTGTTTGCAATGTAATTACTTGCCAGGAATCCGGAAATTGCTGTTGCAAAGGCTGCTATAATAACTTTATACCACTTAATTTTAAGGATTTTTATGAGCGAATATATTAAAAACAGTGAGAAGAAAATTACAATATGCCACTTATATGAATGTATATGATACCATGTACTCGAAGTGTCGCCTGATGCAGGCGCTCCCCAATTTGCAAATACAAGAATAAATACTAATGTAAAAAACAAGAGAGCGGTTTGCCAAAGGGGCCTTTTTTCGGGTGGGGGCTTGATATTCATTTGTTCTTCAACTTTCACTTTTTCTTCTTTGCGGTATATGAAGGCCATAATAAGCCCTATAACAACACTGAAGACCACCGCGCCAATTATTCGGGCTATTCCCATTTCAAACCCTAGAATACGTGCTGTGAGAATTATTGCCAGGATGTTTATTGCCGGCCCTGAATAAAGGAAAGCAACAGCCGGTCCTAGTCCTGCACCACGCTTATGAATGCTGGAAAATAAAGGTAAAATTGTACATGAGCATACGGCAAGAATAGTTCCGGAAACGGAAGCTATTGTGTACGACATCCATTTGTTGGCGTTTGCTCCAAAATACTTTAAAACAGAACCCTGGCTTATGAAAACTGCTATGACACCTGCAATAAAAAATGCCGGTAATAAACATAATACAACATGTTCTCGTGCATACCATTTAACCAGGTCAAAAGTTGCAATTAAAGCAGTTTGAAACCTGGCACTTTCAACAGGTAAAAAAAATGCGGCACTAAAAAGGATAATTATCCAGATTAGTATTTTAATTTCTTTTTTTGTTTCCATGTAAAAACATAATTATTCTGTTTAGAAAAATATGATATAACAGTAGTACAATCCAACAACAATAAATAGAACAGCAACTACTCTTCTAAACCATTTTTCAAATGTTTTAATCTTATTATAGAAAGCACCAACACTCGCTATGCTATATGCCAGTATCCAGGCAAATATAATTACCGGCAAACCTGTACCTATAGCAAATATTAATGGTAAGAAGTAACCGGAAGTTGATGAAACCGATAAAGGAATCAAGCCGCCAAAGAACAGTATGCCGCTATACGGACAGAATGCAAGTGCAAATACTATCCCTAAAAACAAGGAATTCCAATATGTGCATTTTTTCCCTTCACCGTTTTTTAGTTTTATATTTATTTTTGGTAAAAAACCCAGCTTAATATAATCTAACATAAACAGCCCCATAATAATAAGCAATGGGCCTATTATCATTGCCCCGTAAACACTGATAAACTTTTGGATTTTATATATGCTGGCACCTTCTTTTAAAAAATAAATAAGGATTATACCCAATATTGTATAACTAATTGCCCTTCCCAGCATATACAGCAAGCCATTGTAAAATGTCTTTTTTTTATCCTGTATATCTTTGCTGATATAACCTAAGGCAGAAATATTTGTAGCCAGAGGGCACGGACTTATTGAAGTCATTAATCCCAATAGAAAAGCCGTTATGATCGGAAATTGAGAATTATTTGCCAACGACTGTAAAAACTCCATTTACTCAAGACTTTTATTAATCTGTGCAATAAGTTTCGATTTAAACTCTTCTTTATTCTTTTTTCTTGAATATGTTTTTACAATATCAGAAACATCAATAGCTGTTTCACCTGAAACGATTACAACAGTTTGTGATTTTGCGTTATGCTTGTTTATAAGCTCGGAATTTTTTTTATCGGCTATTTTTATCGTTTTAAAAATAACTTCATCATCAGAAAAATTATTCTTTATTATCTCTTTTATATCAGCCTCTAATTGATTGCAAGCTTTGGCAGGGCAACAAGGCAGGTTTGCCTTGAAATATAAAACTTCAGCTTTTTGTCCAAAAGATGCTATGCTGATGAAAGCCAGCAAAATGATTGTTAATAGATTTTTGCGCACAATACAGTTTTTTTAGTTAGTAAGTAGATTATTTGTTTCATTAATAATTAGTTCTTTTAAAGCTTGTGGGTCACTATGTAAAAGGTCAAATGCTTCCATTGTAAGGTCAATATGCTCATCTTGCTTAGCAATTATTAAGCTGCTAAATGAAACTTCATATTTATCAGCAATTGCTTGATTTTGCTTTTTTGAAAAATCAATCTCATAATGATTAACCATGTCATTGTTGCTGAATTCCTCATTTGCAACATCACTTACTAATGCTTGTAAGTCGATGCAAGAGGCACATCTCATTTTGCCATATAAATATAAAATGGCAACATCAGTTTCCTCAAAAATATCTTTCTCGCTTAATGAATTGCTTGTTGTTTCGTTGTTATTCTGGTTGCAAGAATAAAAAACTAATGCAAAGAGTAAAAAAATAATCTTATTCATATTATTAAAAATTTAAATAATTAATCTCCAAAAAAGTCTTTAAATAATTGTTTTGCAGTCTCCCAATTTTCCCTGTTAATGCAGTATTTAATAAATGGTGGATTTATTTCCCCCTGTATTAATCCTGCATGCTTTAGCTCTTTTAAGTGTTGTGATAATGTTGATCTTCCAATTGGCAACTCTTCAACAAGGTCGCCGCTATAACAGCATGATCCCATACATGAAAGTTTCTTCAAAATATAAACCCGTACAGGATGACTCATTGCTTTAGATATCCTGGATATATCTGCATTTTTTTCATCAATTGAGATTTTTTTATCTGCTGTTTTCATTATTTATGATTTTTAAAATTTCTTCTTTAGATGGTACTTTGCCTTTCAATACTACTTTGCCATCAATAACCATCGCCGGTGTTGATAATATGTTGTAATTCATGATTTCAACAATGTCTTCAATTTTGTCAACCTGAGCATTTATTGAATTTTCTTCTACAACTTCGCTAACAACTTTGTATAAGCTTTTACATTTTTGACAACCTGTGCCTAAAACTTTTATTTCCATATGTCTTGATTTTAATTTTCTTCTCGAGATTCTATTGAATATAATACTTAAATAAAGTATTTTCTTGTTTCGCAAAATAACGAAATGAATTTGATAAAAACAAACAAAATTGATTTTTTATTTTAGAAACTCCATCCGAGGTTTATATATGGAAGTACTTCGTTTGTCTGTGGGCTGTAGGAAACAGTTATTTCAATAGGCCCAATTGCAGAATCATAGCCAATATCAAGGCCTCCTCCAATAATGAGGTTTTCAGCAGTTATAAGATTAATGTCTTTGAAAATGAAATCAAAAACTGCAATATTAGCTTGTGGCACCAGGAAAAAATCATCCCAAATATTATATCTCAGGCCCAAGCCGGCAGAGACAATACTGTTTGTGTTAACTCCGTATTCTTCCAGGCCTGCGAAAGTGATTTGATTATCAAGTAAGTTGCTTGTTCCACCGACATTAAACATATTTAAAAAGCCTTGTTCATACATGAAGTTGTAAGCTCCCTGAAGTTCACTATATGGAGTAAGTTTTTCGTTTAAATAAATATTTGATTCCCATCTGAAAGATGTTTGTAAAAAATTGCTTAATTCTATACCTGCAACCGAAATATCATCAGAAAGATCTCCATCCGGAGTGTAATATTTTAGTGAAGAGTTTTGATCAAAAAAGTACGTAATGTTAAGATTGAATAATTGTCCTGAACGTGGAAAAGCGTGTTTGTCAAGAGAATTAATTTTCCATCTGCCTATAATCTTATATGAGTTTAAATTACCGGTTACATGATTAATGAAGTGTTTATTTGGAGATAAGTTTTGCATATAATATGCTATACCGGCTGATAAATAGCTGTTTTTCCCGGTAATCTGGTTAAAAGTTAATTCTGTGTCCCATAATATTCTTTTATACTCTGAGGTATATGTAAATTTATCATGTATCGGAAAAGTTAAATAATTACTCTTTGTTTCAATATTTACCCATGATTTATGGGTATCGCTTGTAAAAACATCAAATCCTGCCTTTATAGCCGGTTTTTCACCCAAAATGAACTTTGCATAAGCACTAGTATTATACAGGAGAAATTTTCTGGTAGCTATTTCACCAATAATACCAACCCCCGTAAAAAAGTTATAGTGAACAGAGGAATATAAATTTGCAAATGGGTTTTCCTGAAAAACAAAGCTTAGTATTCCATTATTTTTTTCGTTATTGGCAATGCTAATGTTATATGTAATCCTGTTGAAATATCCTGATGCATATAATTGATTAATGTTTTCATTTATGATATAAGCATTAATTGTATCACCGGCCTTGATTTTAATATTATTCTTTACAAACCATGTCCTTACTTTTTTTAATCCATGAAACGCAATAGAGTCAACAATGAATTTGTCCACCCTGTTATTTGTAATCTTTTTTTCTTTATTGTTATTATCAATATTCTCTTTAATACTGAGAAAATCATCAATATAGGTTCTGGCGGTTTGTTTCCCAATCTCAATTATTTCCTTTACATTTCTAAAGTTACCAGCATTGTTGTCCTTTAAATCCGGTTCAATATAAAGATCTACATTTTCAACATTCTCTTTATAACTTTGCGCATCTTTATAATATCCCATTTGAATTAAAATATCAATAGGAGTATTTAATTCTTCAGCTTCTCTTAGTCCTTGAGAAGCATAAACTCCGATTACATGATCTGCTCCCATATCTTTTGCAAGGTTTACCGGGAAATTCAGCACAACTCCACCATCGATGAGTTTTTTACCATCTCTTTTAACAGCTGTAAATATTGTTGGAAATGCCATACTTGCACGAATTGCAGTAACAATATCCCCATAACGCATTTCTACAGCTTCGCCTGTTTCTACATCAGTGGCTACGCATGCAAAAGGAATCGGGAGTTTAGAGAAGTCTGTAATTGGCCTTACAGAAAAAAACACTTCACTTAATGTATTCCAAAGCTGTTGTCCTTCAATAGCTCCTGTTGCAATAGCAATTTTTCCATCCTCAAGAGGCAAGCTAACCATATGCCTGCCCATGGATTCCCTGGTGCGAGGATGAGAATTTTCTATGCTTACTCGCAATGATAATATTTCATCCCAGTTTATTGAAAGGGCTTTTTCTTCTATTTCTTTGGCTGAATAACCAGAAGCATACATTCCACCCACAATAGCACCCATACTGGTGCCGGTTATATATTCTATATCTATATCCAGGCTGTCAATAATATGAAGAATACCTATGTGAACAAACCCCCTGGCACCGCCACCACTTAAAGTGAGGCCTATTTTCTGTTTACTATCTTCTTTTGGGTTTTCAGAAAAGATATTACCGACAAATGAAAGGCAAATTATTATAATTAACAGGCCTTTTTGTAAAAAATTAGTCTTCGTTCTCATGCAGCAAATAATGTAAAATAATTTTGAATTCAGAAATCAGAATTCAGTATAGGAAATTGAGTATGTCAAATATAACATATTTATTAATAAAAATCAAATAAATATCTATAAATCAAAATATTAATGTGCTAATATGATTGATTTCGATAAAAAAATAATTTGGTGTGCTATAGCATACAATTATAAATACTTAATTATATTTGCTTTATAATTTTTTTATTATGATTAATAAAAAAACAACTAAAGGCTTGTTGCATAATTGTATAGGTGCTTTTAATTGCATTGTTGCTGTTATATTGCTTTTCCCTTCAGTTGGATATTGTAAAGATTTAAATATGGACAATTCCGATTATTATGACTCTGAAATTTTAGTTATTACAAACAGGGTATCGAAAGAGGATAATCAAGGTTTATCCTTTTTGTGTAAGGTAAAGCCCGAGGCCTCACTTACATACTTAAATGTGAATGTGAATGTGAATGAGAATGATAATGATAATGATAATAGTTTGTTAGATATAAATCAGCTTGATTCAAATGATTTCCTTTTAAAAATATCAGAAACAGATAAGAATATTGTTTTATTTATTCATGGAGACAGTAAAACTTTCAGACATGCTATTATTCGTGGTCTGGAAATACAGAATTTATATAATGTGAAAGTAATTGTATTCTCGTGGCCTTCAAAGGATCCAAACATTAATGGCTTTGAAAATTTAAAATTGTCAATAGAAAACGTAGAAAAATCCCTGGAGCATTTTAATTTGTTGTTAAATTTCGTGTCAAAAATTAAAAATCAGGAAGATGATTTAAAGAATGATAAAAAAATGTCTCTTTTTCTGCATAGCCTTGGTAATTATTATTTAGAATGCATGGTAAGAGATGATATGCAACCGGATAAAAAGCTATTAATATTTGATAATATTATAATTAATTCTGCAGCGGTAAAACAAAAGGATCATTACTTATGGATGGAACAATTAAAATGTCAACAGAATATATACATAATAAGTAATAAACATGATTTTAACTTAAAAGGTGCGAGGTATTTCGCCGGATTAGGCAGGCAGTTAGGTGAGATTATTGATCTTCCACTGGCAGCTAATGCAACATATATAAACTTTTCTGATGCAGTTGGTTTTACAATTCCTACTTATTTGTCTCATACTTTTTTCATAGGAAAAATGCCTCAAAAATATAATAGCATTTTTAAGTTTTATAATGAGATGCTTAATAGCCGCCATATCGATGTATACGATGAGCTTAATTTCAGGAAACGCCGGGATGGTAAAGGTTATGACATATTACTGAACTGATATGCCTTATGTAAAAATATATCAAAAAAAATTATTCTTCCTTTTGAATTTTCTGAATTAAATTATCAATATCACGATGAGCTTTATTGAAAAACTGATTCCTGGTTTTTTCTCCTACACCGCTAATTAGAGTGGTTTTTTTTATTAGAGATTGAAGCCATTGCTCTGTTTTATTGCTGTAATTGTCATTTGTTGTTTTCATGGTATAAAATGAAAAATGACTTAAATAAACAGCCTTGATCGTATTTAATTTTATTAAAACACAATTGTTTGTTATTTCAATTTCACTAAAATATAACTCATAGTTTTTCTCTTGTGGATTTTCATTGTCATGTGGCTTGTTTAGCTTAACTCCGGTTTCAGCTTGTTTTTGAATGTTTAAGATCTCTTGTTTTAGTGAATTACAAACTGAAAGAGCTTCCTCTTTATTGTTAAAGATGCCACCATCCCAATAAAACTCAATTTGCTTTAAAGTTGAGTGTATTGTTGTATCTGTCCATATTTCAGTTGAAGGTATCTGGGAGTATACCTCATATATTTGCTTGGCAACAGAGTATATTTCCGGGTCAATAACTCCGGGATCGAATTTTTCCAGGTTAATATCAGATACATTCATTATCGAACGCATCCAGTAGAAAAATTTGAAAGCAGCCATTTCAGGATGATTATAATGGTAAAATACCGGAATATCCTGACAAGCATAAGTAATATGGCAGTTGGGTGTAGCAAGTATACCTTTAATATCATGTAATACCCCGAGCAAATACTCTCGCAAGTTGACTTCTTTATCTTCCATGATATTGTATGCAAAAGTTACAGCACCGGTCTCAGATTTACTGAAAGCATCAAATGAAATATTGAAGTGATCACATAATTTTATAATCTCGTCTATGCTAAGTAAAGTCTCTCCTCGCATCCGCCTATAAGCACTGTCATTGCTAATTCCCAAAACCTCAGCTAATTCGTGTACAAGAGATGTTGAGCTGTCTAGGATATCATCTATCCTTTTTAAAAACAATGCTTGTTTGGAAGATGTTGATTCTGACCCCATAATTTATTTTGGATTTTTCTATAATATTAAAATACTTTTTTGCAAAATACGCAAAAAAACTTTAATGATTTGCAATATATGCAAAAATTGACAATCAAAAATTTTTTGATTATAAAATTTTAGGATTTTAAACTAAAATATCAGGATTCTACTTATAAGCCCGTTTTGTCCGGCTATGTTAGAGGCGTAGTTTTGCTCTGTAAACTTTAAAACTATAAGTTATGAAAAGAACAAAGTTAATTTTAAAAGTAGCTGTAGCAGCCGGCTTTTTAGTGCTATTTATCAGTTTTTCAGCACATTCGCAAGAAAGAACAAAACTGGCAGTCATTAGTATGGATACTAAAGGACTTCAGTATGATAATCAAAGTATTACAAGCATGGTTCATTTAGAATTGGAAAAAGCAAATGTTTATGAAGTTTTCGACAAGTATGATGTTTCTGCAATTATTAAGCAACAAGGTATTGAAGTTGATGATTGTTTTGGAAGAACCTGCCTTGTTGAAGTTGGAAGGATATTGGGAGCTGAGAAGATGCTATCTGGCAGTGCAGAAAGATTTGGTAATAAAATAGTTTTTGTTATGCGCCTTATTGATGTTGAAACAGAGAGGATTGAAAAAACAGATGTTATGGAGTATATTGATCAGCAAGATCAAATACAAACTATGGTTAGGTTGTCTATTAATAATATTATGGGAATAGAAAATGATAAAATGATTCTTGACCTTTTAGTTAATTATGATCAGCCAATTATAAGTTCCAAAACTACGGTTAAGTTAAATGGGCCGCGAGTTGGTGTAACTTATATTTTTGGTGAGGCAGGTGAGATTATGCAGGCGCCTAAGGAAAATGGGGGGTTTAATATGTATCCCGTTTCGAATTTGCTGGGTTATCAATTTGAACAGCAGTTTTTAAGCTCTGGCGATTTTCAGGCTCTGCTTGAGTTTCTGCCTACTTTAAACGGGCTTGAATCCGGGATGATAAACCCTTCATTAACTATTATGCTTGGTTTTAGGTTCAATAAATCAGGTTTTGAGTTTGGCTTAGGGCCGGTTGGTAGGTTGTCAAAAACTGCTTATGGTTACTATGATGAAGATGATTTGTGGCATTTAAAAAGTAGTGTGCCGGCAGAAAACCATGATCTTTATACTTTTGTTGAACGAATAGATAGCAGGGGTAAGTATAAAGTTTCTACAGGTATGATATTCGCTGCCGGTAAAACATTCCGTTCAGGATATCTTAACGTTCCTGTAAACATTTATTATTCTCCAAGAAAAGGAGGATCAATTCTTGGCTTAATAGTTGGATTTAATGTTGCTAAAAGGCCTAAGCTAACAAAGAGTTAGTTGGTTGTTGTTAAAAAGAAAAAGCTTGCTTTCAAAATCGAAAGCAAGCTTTTTTTTAATTTACATTTGACCTTCTTGCATCATTTCCTGTACTTTCTGTTGTAATTCCGGACTATTTTGCACAATAGCTCCAATCTCCTGGTATTTTTCAACTGTTAAGCCGGCTTCTTTGATTTGTTCTTCAAGCTCAACTTGAGTTTCCATTTGAATTTCTTGTATTGCTTTTGTTGCTGCATCAAACATTTGCTTTTCCTCTGCAGAAACGTTCTCTGCCTGCTCAGGATTCTGCATAGTTTGTTGCAATTCATTATAACTCTGAACATCGAGGCCTGTTTCCTCAACAGCACTCATCATTTTTTGCTGTGCTTCCATTTCTACATTTTGCATCAGCTTTATTGCATTAACAAATAGCTGCAAATCCTCGTCAGATACATCTT